>JAEUUB010000759.1 GCA_016787745.1 Cyclobacteriaceae bacterium | reverse complement strand
CAGGCAAAATCGCTCACGGCTTCAACCGCGGTATAAAGTCGCGCGTTCTCCCCCTTGTTTTTTGCAGGCCACATCCAGTTCGCGCTAAGCGAAACCCCTTTCAATCCGTAGGTAAGCGGGGCCCAGATTATATTTAGCAGTGACTCGGCAATGGCCAGCTTACTTCCGGCTGCTGCATCCACTAACGCAGCACCGGGGGCATGGCCGATGCCCGTTGCAATGCCTTTGTTGCTGGTAAAATCCAAAGCCATTACTGAAACATTGTTTAACGGAAGTTGAATCGGACCGCAGGTTTGTTGTGTCGCAACACGACCGGTAACAGAGCGATCCACTTTATTAGTCAACCAATCTTTGCAAGCAACCGCTTCCAGTTGAAGCATCTGTTCCAGGTAATAGAGGAACTTTGACTCATCGTAAGTAACTTCATCATACTTTTCGTGGGAAGTTTTGTCTTCGAGAATTGTTTTAGGCGAAGAACCGAAGAGATGACTTAATTCCAACTCTACTGGTTTTGTATGCTTACGGTTATCAACAAAGGTAAATTTTTGATCGCCCGTGGCTGTACCAACCACGTACATAGGGGCTCGTTCCCTATCCGCTGCCCGCTTCAACGTGTCTACGTCTTTTGCATGTATGGCAACTCCCATACGCTCCTGCGACTCGTTACTTATAATTTCTTTGTCGGAAAGTGTGGTATCGCCAATAGGAAGTTTATCAATTTCTATTGTACCTCCGGTTGCCTCCAGTAATTCCGAAAAGCAATTCAAATGTCCACCCGCCCCATGATCGTGAATCGAAACAATAGGATTGGTATTTGATTCTACCATTGCCCGGATGGCATTCATTACACGCTTTTGCATTTCAGGGTTAGACCGTTGCACTGCATTAAGCTCCAGGGCATTGGCAAACTCACCCGTAACAACGGATGACACGGCAGCGCCACCCATACCAATCCGGTAGTTGTCGCCTCCTAATAAAACAATTTTATCTCCGGCACGAAGTTCTTCTTTTTTGCTGTCCTTTTCTTTTCCGTAACCAACCCCACCGGCCAGCATGATCACTTTATCAAAACCAAACTTTTTGTCATTCTCAAAATGTTCGAAGGTGAGTACACTTCCACCAATTAATGGCTGCCCAAATTTGTTTCCAAAATCACTGGCGCCATCGGAGGCTTTAATTAAAATTTCAGCGGGCGTTTGATATAACCACGTGCGTTCTGCAAATTTCTTTTCCCAATCTCTGTCGTTAGCTAACCGGGGGTAAGCGGTGATGTAAATAGCTGTTCCCGCTAAGGGCAATGAACCCTTTCCACCAGCCAATCGGTCGCGAATTTCTCCCCCTCCGCCCGTGGCCGCACCATTAAAGGGTTCAACGGTTGTAGGGAAATTGTGTGTTTCCGCTTTTAATGAAATGACAGAATCGAAGTCATCAATTTTAAAGTAGTCGGGCACGTCCTGTTTGGCTGGAGCAAATTGTTCTATGCGTGGGCCCTTAATAAAGGCAACATTGTCTTTATAAGCCGAGACAATATAATTTGGATTTTCCTTTGATGTTTTTTTTATAAGTTGAAAGAGGGTTGATTTCTTCTCTTCACCGTCAATAATAAAGGTGCCATTAAAAATTTTATGCCGGCAATGTTCACTGTTTACCTGCGAGAATCCAAATACTTCACTATCGGTAAGTTTACGCCCCAGTTTCCAGCTTATGTCATTCAGGTAATCTATCTCTTCCTGACTTAAAGCCAAACCTTCTTTTTCATTGTATGTTTTGATGTCGTCAATCTCAAGGATGGGCTCAGGGCTATGGTGAATGGTAAATAAATCCTGATCCAAGCCGTTGTAAAGCCGTTGCAGCATCCGGTCGTGCGGGGCTGAATCATCTTTTACTTCAAAGAACTCCTCAATACGTTCGATCCCCTTAATGCCCATAGTCTGCGTGATCTCAACCGCGTTCGTACTCCAGGGAGTTACCATTTCCTTGCGTGGACCCAGAAAGTTACCCTTTAAGGATTGATTCGGTAGCGGACGTGCTCCGGCAAAAAGCCAGATTAATTTTTCATAGACTTGAGTATCAAAAGGTTGTGAAGTTGCTACGGCATATAAAGTAGCGCCAGGGGCCCGAAAGAAGACGATCATAGTGGTGAGCGTAAGCACAAAAATACGAAGGTGAAGGGAATGAAGAAGAGAAATTGAAGGAATGTAGAGGTGAAGGTTTGGAATGCTGCGTTTGGGTGCGGAGGGGATTAGTTTATTTCGGCAGTACACATTTACAAATGTTCGAACAGTCTCAGTCGATCTTGAAATGGGTCTCTATGGCAATCAATGAGCCAGCTTACTAACAGACTAACCTTAAAAAAGAAAGCGTCTGACTGAAATTAGTCAGACGTTTTCTTAGCCAAGGGCAATTAACTATTTGATTTCTTGGCTTTTTTTTCGGCCCGCTTTTCCTTTAAGGTTTTTGTAGGCTTCTTTTTCTCTTCTTTTTTGCGATCCATTCCTTTTGACATAGCATATAAAGTTTGTTGATCTAAAAATAATAATTTTTTTAAAATCTCAGGCTCTTCGTCACAATTGGGATGCTTTCCGGAATTACGCCAGTATGCCCGGTTTCCAGAACTTCCAACCGATAGTTTTTAACGAAGTGTAAAAGTTGATTCATGTTTTCAGATGTAATGATTTTATCGTACCGACCCACCACAAGAGTAAGGCTAATAGTATGCTCATTTATCAGCCGTGCAATTTGTCTGGAATCAAATTTCAAATGACGAAACACAACCCATGAAAAATAAACCCGCTCGCGTTTAACTTGGGTGTCCATTTGTGATTGTGCGAAACGGATTAACCCTTTATCGGCCAGATGGAAATTTTGGAGAAACCCGGCTATTGTTGTTAGCCGGTTTGGCTTTACGATCATGCTTTTAAAAAAGCTGCGAAGTAAAAGTGGGTAGGTTGCCAGGCTGTACCAGATATTGGTTTTGATGCCATCCGGGGCCAGGAGAAAAACGCGCTCAACTTTTTGTGGAAATAACTCTAGAATGGCCAGCACAAATTTTGCACCCAGGCTAAATCCCAGCAGGCTAAATTTTTCGATTCCATTTTCATCGAGAAATTGTTGGATGATTGCCCGCCAGGTATCTTTTTCTAAAGCAAATTCTCCATAGCCCCAGGAACTATCGCCATGAAAGAAGAGATCGAAGGCGTACAAGGAACAAGTAGCCTCGAGTTTATTCATCAAAGGATCAAAGACTTCTTTTGTTTGACCAAACCCATGGAAGAGGAGGAGATTTTCTTCTCCTCGCCCATACTTGCGAAAGGAGAGTCGTGATTTTTTAAAGATTACTTGCGGATTCATCCATCATCCTCATAAGAATCAAATTTGCTTGCTCACAACATCAAAAGTTATTGTTTTTGTTGCAATCTGGCGAATATTTCAAATTCATCTTCCAGCTTTGAACTTAATCGCTCAAATATTTCAAAATATTGATCATAGGTTTTATGATCGTGCTTTCTTGGATTAAATGTTTCCTGTAAGACTACACTTTTAGCGGCTTCATCAAGGCTAGGATAAATACCCATATCGGTTGCAGTAAGCAAAAACGCACCCAGGCCGATGCTATTTGAGTTTTTGATTGTATTGACAGGCTTATTAAAAATATCAGCGATGAGTTGTGTGCAAAACGGAATGGTTGCAAAACTTCCATTAACAGAAAGACTATTAATGGTGCGGTGCTCTTCCAGTATTTTTCCGATACTATAAATTTCATATAAGATGCCCTCAATGGTAGCGCGAATAAAATGTTTCCGTTCATGTTTAATGTTTAGTCCAAAGTAAGCACCACGCGCATTCGGGTTCCAAAGGGGAGCTCGTTCCCCTAACAAGTAGGGTAGAAATAATAATCCTTCCGAGCCAGCATCAACATTGGAAGCTTCGTGGATAAGATTTTCGATCGTGAATTCAAGATCAAAAGGATTTTTGAAGTCTCCAAACTGGGTAGCAAACCACTCAAAGATCACACCGCCATTATTGGTGGGGCCTCCTGAGATGTAATGATTTTCGGTAAGTAGATAGTTAAAAAATCTTTGCTTTTTATCTCGTAGTACCTGTTTTCCAACAACGCGAACAGCCCCACTGTCTTCGATTGTTATGGTGGCTTTGTCCTCACTCCATACACCAGCGCCAAGGGTTGCCATGCATCCATCACTTGAGCCAATCATTATGCGTGTGTTGTCGGATAATCCTAAGGATGTCTTATACTCTTTTCGGAGTTTACCGGGGGAGCTAAATACAGAAGTGAGTTGAGGCAACCGATCAGAAGTTATTCCGGCATAGTCTAAGGCATTACCTTCCCACGTTAGGGTATGGTTGTTTAGCAACCCGGTAGCAGAAGCAAGACTATGGTCGACTACATACTCACCGGTAAGTTGTTGTATAATATAACTTTTAAGCGTTAGAAATTTGTATGTCTTTGAAAAACGCTGTGGATCATTATTTTTAAGCCACGCTATTTTAACCAACGGAGACATGGGGTGAATGGGCGTTCCCGTTGCTTCATATAATTTTTTCCCCCATTCAGAGGTTTTTAGTTCCTGCGCTTCTTTCTTTCCACGATTATCTGCCCAGGTAATCACATTTCCCAGAGGAACACCTTTAGAATCGATAGCCAACACACTATGCATGGAGGCAATGAAGCAAAGCGATTGTATGTGATATTTCTTAGGCTGGATCTTTTCCGTAATGAAATTCTTAAGCACATATAACATGGTTATAAAAATTTGCTCCGGATCCTGCTCGCTATAATCCGGTTCGCTGTGAAAAGTAGGATACGAACCTTTTGTCGAATTAAGTACATTTCCTTTCAGATCAAAGGCAAAGACCCGTACAGCATTTGTTCCGAGTTCGATGGTAATGATGCATTCCATGTGCTTTTATTTTTTTTAATTATTTAAACTGTCTCTTTTTCTAAACTCCCCCGGAGTGTACCCGGTTAGTTTTTTAAAGGTGGTTGAAAAATGCTGCGAAGAATAGAAGCCGGTTTCGAGCGCTATGTCAGTCACATTCATTTCAATTCTCCTTAATAATTTAATGGCCTCCGAAATTCGGATGTTAATCAGATAATGAAGCGGGGCAAACCCGGTATAACTTTTTACCTTTTCGGTAAAAGCCGTAGTGCCCAATCCAACCATGGCAGCCATTTCTTCTACTGTCCACTGATGTGATAAATTTTTGCGAAGGGTTGCTTCTAATTTTATGAATGCCTGTGGAAAGTCGCGTTGGAGATTATTCTGATGCGTTGACTGCCTTGCAATTTGAATCAACAGTTCATCAATGAGTTGATTAATGCGTGTTTGATGACCAATTTGCTGTTGAAATAATTCATTTTGAATGGATTGAAGAATTGTAAAGACTTCTTTCATCTTAACAAGCACAGCGGTATTGTTAAGCTGCAACACCCGGCTTATGACGAGACTTTCGCTCTCGGATAGACCACTCCAATTTCCCAGTTTTATAGGCTTATAAAGGGCACTGGTTTCAACCTGAATGTGTATCCAAAAGAGTGTACCTATATCCATAAAATCTTTTTCGCCTTGAAAGGTTTGACCCGGCAGGATGATTGCCAGATCACCTGGATATAAAATGTGGTGCCTGTTTTGAATCACCCATTCAAACTTGCCATCCATTATATAATAAATCCTTACACTATCCGAAGTACTGCTACAAAGTGAGTTCAATTGAATATTGGTATTTTTTCTAATAGCAATCTCAAGTGATATGTGGGAACATAGCCAGCTCGCTGGATCGCTCTTGATTTAGGAAAAATTGATTCATGTTAAACCGTGACTAACAGGTTGAATCAGGGTATTTCTTACCTCAGCTAACAAATCTGGAAAAAACAATTGAAAGGACAAGGACGCAAAATGGGTTTTTGGGCTATTTAAAACGAAACCGCAATCGTGTACAAAATTCAACGCTGGAGTTTAATGGAAGTTGCTTAAGGTGAATTTGAGAATCTTGCTAACAGGAGATGGTAAGCGATGTTGGTTGTAAATGGAAGGATGCTCTGGAGTATTAGTATTTAACCCACTTAACCCACTTATATTATGCGAAAACACTACTTATCATTTTTATCTGGTATACTCCTGATGGTATGCTACTATACTACCGCTTCGGGTAGTACCCCGAAGATTTATTATGAAGGGGATTTGGTTATCCAACAGGCGGTGCGGGGAAAAGTTTCGGATGAAAACGGAGCTGGATTTCCCGGTGTAAATGTTGTTATAAAAGGTACAAACACAGGTACCGTAACAAGTGCAGATGGAACGTACTCAATAGATGTTCCTTCGGGTGCTACAACCCTTGTTTTTTCCTTTGTTGGTTATGCCGTGCAGGAAATTTCTATACAGGGAAGAAGTGTTATTGATGTAACCATGGCGATCGATACAAAAGCCTTGGAAGAAGTTGTTGTTACAGCGTTGGGGATTGAAAGATCCAGTAAGAGTTTGGGGTATGCAACATCAAAAGTAACAGCCGAACAACTTAGTGTAAATCGTACTCCCAACATTATGAACTCGCTGCAAGGAAAGGTTGCTGGGGTAAATATTTCATCGTTGGGAACTGGCCCCGGAGGTACTTCCAAAGTGCGCATACGCGGTCAGTCATCGATCAATGGCCAGAACAATCCCCTTATCGTTATCAACGGAGTTCCCATTGACAACACCAATTTTGGAACGAATCCTGGGAACCAGGGAAGCGATGGCGCTGTGGGCAACCGGGGTGGCGGTGCCACTACGGATGGGGGAGATGGTTTAACGAGCATTAACCCCGATGATGTGGAAAGCATGACTGTATTAAAAGGAGCTGCGGCTTCTGCGCTCTATGGCTCGCGCGCCAAGGATGGTGTTATCATGATCACCACCAAGTCAAGAGGCAAGGAAAAGGGAATTGGCGTTACATATAATATGAACTACCTCAATGATCAGGTGTTAGACTTCACCGATTATCAATATGAATTTGGTCAGGGTGAATACGGTGTGGGACCTGCGACAGCAGGCGCCCCTCCTAATCCGGTTACCGGTCAATGGTCGTTTGGGCCAAGGATTCAACCAGGCATGACTCAGTTGTTGTATGATGATCCGGCCATACCCTATGTTGCTCAAAAAAACAGATTGAAAGATTTTTATAGAAGTGGGAATACGCTTACCAATACAATTTCACTGGCTGCCTCCAGCGAGAATGGAGGAATGAATCTTTCTGTGGCCAATATGAATTCTGATGGTATCACCCCAAACAATACATATACCAGAAAAACCATTAATCTGGGTATGGGTTATGATTTGTCAGACAAATTGAGTTTCAAAGGGAATATCAACTACTCCAATGAATACAACAAGAATCCTCCTGTTGTATCAGAACAGGATAACTCAATACCCACCGCACTATTAGCAATGGCCAATACAATGCCTTTGGATGTACTCAGAGACAATCAATATAATGCGCTGGGAGGCGAATACAGTTACTCAAGGTTTACAAACCGAACCAATCCATATTGGGTATTGTCGGAAGTGAAACAGAACAATCGCAGAGACAGAATATTTGGAAATATTTCTATGAAATATGATTTCACAAAATGGCTTTTTGCACAGGTTCGTGTAGGGCAGGATTACTGGTCGCGGGATTCAGATTATATAAACGCACCTACCGGAAAGAACAACCTTAATCAGGGTGGTATTGCCTCGGCTACGCCTGGGTTTGTTAACGGTGTCTTTACTCAGGAGTCCAGAAGATTCAGGGAAATCAATGCTGACTTCCTTGTTTCGGCAACAAAAGATTTCGGTAACGTAGGCGTGAACATAACTGCAGGGGGTAACCAGATGTACAGAAGATCGGATTTGAATAGCGTTCAGGTTACAGATTTCGTTGTAAAAGGACTTTATACTGTACAGAACGGTAGATTAAAAGACCCGATTTACGATCTCTCAGAAAGACAGGTAAATTCGCTGTATGGTTCTGCGGAAGTTAACTATAAGCAATTTCTTTATTTAAACGTAACCGCCCGTAACGACTGGTTCTCAACCTTATCACCAGAGAACCGCAGTATCTTATATCCATCGGTGTCCTTAAGTTATATTTTCTCCGAGTCGTTTGATTTACCCTCTTGGTTGGATTTCGGAAAACTTAGAGTCGCATATGCTGAAGCGGGTAGCGATACTGACGTTCCGCCTTATGCAGATAAGCTGTTTTATACCACAAGTGCCGCCCCCTTTGCCGGACAGCCAGTGGGCAGTACAGGTACCACCGTGCCTAATGCCGATCTGAAACCTATGAGTATAGCTGAAACGGAAATAGGATTCGAATTAAGAATGTTTGACGGACGAGTAGGACTTGACTTTGCTGCCTATCGCAAACTCACAACCGATCAGATTGTAAATGCTCAGATCTCAAATGCTTCGGGGTACACGAATACCCGTATCAACAGCGGACAAAGTGAGAACAAAGGACTTGAAATGATGATCAACATTGTCCCTGTCAGAGAAGCAAATTTCCAATGGGATTTTACATTTAACGGAGCTTATAATAAAACCGAAGTCCTTAGCTTGTTGACCGACACCGAAGGAGAAAGAATTACCGTGGGTAATCACGTGTTTAATGGGTTCTTGCAACAGATTGTAGGCGAGGAAATGGGACAAATTGTTGGAAATGGATATCGCAGAGATGCATCCGGTCAAATTGTATTTGGAACAGACGGACTTCCATTAACTACCAGTAACATGATCTTTGGTAGTGCATTGCCTAAGTGGGTAGGAGGTTTTACCAACACGCTGAATTATAAAGGGGTAGTACTCTCATTCCTGATTGACTTCAAGTTAGGAGGTAAACTGTTGTCAGGAACGAACTTCAATGCGATGCGCCATGGCTTACATAAGGCAACACTTGAAGGAAGAGAAGGTGGACCTATTGTGAATGGCGGGGATCGAGGCAAAGTGGTTGGCGTAGGGGTTAATGAAGCGGGTGAACCTAATGCGGTTGGAGCCACTAATGAAGACTATTTCTCGGTGGTAAGGGCAAGGGCTTTAATAGAACCCGTTATTTATGATGCCGGTTATTGGAAGGTTCGCCAAATCACCCTAGGCTACGACTTCACCAAATTTTTAAAAGAATCATTTCCCATTAAAGGTTTGAAGTTAAATGCCATTGCAAACAATGTTTTCATGCTTAAGAAATGGGTTGATAACATCGATCCTGAAGCCTTCGGTTATAGTTCTGACAATGTTATTGGAATGGAATCGCCTACAGTTCCTACAACCCGTAGCATCGGCTTCAATTTAAATGTTAAATTTTAAAGCAACAGATCATGAAAAAGATTATAAATATATTTTTACTGGCCTTATCGTTCACGTTCATTGCAACTTCTTGCGATGAAGGATTTGATGAACTCAATACGAGCAAGAGTGGCGCCACCTCGCTCGACCCTGTTTTTATTTTAAACAATGCCATCATTTCTTCTTCGCCAAGTCCAAACCTCGTTTATGACGTAGCCATTGTGCAACAGATGATTGCAACTAACACAGGAGTTTTAGAAGGTGGAAACTTTAACAAAGTGGTTGTTAATAACACCCCATTGAATTGGAATAATTACTATCAGAATGTGATTAAGTACACGAATGATGTAATTACAGCAACCAAGGATGATGCTTCGCGGCCTAATCTCTATCACATGGCCAGAATTATTCAAGCGTATGCATTCATGGTACTTACCGATACCTATGGAGATATTCCGTATTCGGAAGCAGGCGGTGGATTTACGGCTCAGAATTTTTTCCCGGTGTATGAAACGCAGCAGACTATTTACCCCAAAATTATTGATGAGCTCACGCAAGCGGTTGCCGCATTGAGCGCAACTGCCAAAATCGAAACCGGAGACGCATTATATTCAGGCAACATTGATAAATGGAAACGATTTGGAAATTCATTGCTGCTGCGTGCAGGCATGAGATTAATAAAAGCAGATCCAACCAAAGCGGCAGCTACCGTAACTGCAGCAGTGAGCGGGAATGCTGCGGCTAATCTTATCGTTCTAAATGCAGATAACGCTATAATCAGGCATGATGCCAATTTTGTAAATGGGATTGGGAACACGGTAAATGGAGGCGAGGCGGCAAATTTCTATTTGGCAGAACCATTTGTAAATGCGCTTAAAGGAACGCCAGGCAACGTAGGCAACACTACTGTTATAGATCCAAGATTGAGATCCATTGCCATTCGCTATGGAGGAGCCCAAAGCGGTGGCGATCAAACCGCAAACAATTTTGCTAATGGAAGCACAGATCCTACAAATCAGTTTGGAACTCCAGTAGGTAGTACAGATGCAACAGCGAATACTTCCGGAGCTTTATTGCCTCCAGGAGGCTTGTATGGAAGCCCGCCAGCACCCAGAGCAGGAAATCGATTCTGCTATAGCCAGGTAGATAGAAACCGTATGGTAAAAAGAACTTCGCCATTGTTTTTGGTAACAGCTGCCCAAACAAATTTATTATTGGCAGAAGCAGCGATGCGGGGGTTTGCGGGTTTAGCAGCCGCAAATGCACCGGCTTTGTTCAAGACAGGAATAACAGAACACATGAATCAAATGGCATCCTATGATCCAGGCTGCGCAATTTCTGGTACGGATAGAGATACCTATGCGAATGGCGCGGAGGGAACACTTGATAATAGCACACTTGCCGCGGCACTTCCTCAGATTGGCTATCAGTATTGGGTAGCTTCCTTTTTAAATGGTCCTGAGGCGTGGGCTAATTTCAGACGAATAGGCTATCCGGCCCTTGCGCCCAATCCATTTTCGGGAAGTCAAACACCAGGGGGGTTCATTGAACGGCTCACCTATACAGACGCTGAAAAAGCGGTGAATACCGAAAATGTGAACAATGCTGTTGGCACATTAGGTGGGCCCGATGCATTAACAACTAAAGTTTGGTGGGCCAAATAATTAATTACGTGATGGGCAGCAAAAGTTGCCCATCACTTTTTTGTTAGCCTCTTTAAGTTCTATCCCATATCCAAACTTATTTTAATAATCACAAACAGTTGACACGGTGAAATCATGAAGAAATTTTATTCATCCCTGGTATTTTTAACATTCCTTGCAAGGTCTTTCACCAACGCTCAACAGATTTCCAAGGAAGAACTAATTTTTCTGACACCTGAATGGAAAGGAGAGCGCTTTGCAGATGGCCGGCCTAAGGTTTCAGATGCAATACTAAACCGAATGAAACTTGTTACTCTTGAAGAGGCATGGGCGGTACTAAAAGGCGATAACTACAAACATCAATATGAAGACGGATGGGAGTCAATCAATCCTGATAGCGTATTAGTAGGACGGGCAGTAACAGCCACTTTTATGCCAGGGCGCCCTGACATTCATCGAGCCATTGACAATAGGGGGCATACTCGAGACGGAAGGATTAAATCTCAAAATGCATGGACGGTAGCACTGCTTGTTAAACGGGATGTCTACGTAGTAGATCAGTTTGGAGCCCATGAAGATGGCCCCACTATTGGAGATAATGTAGGAACTGCCATACTCACTAACTCTGGAAACGGAATTATCTATGACGGGGCAATTCGGGATATTAACGGATTAAAGGAATTGAAATCATTTACTTCGCTATACAGGTCTTATCACCCATCCCATCATTTGAATAACCCGGATGGAGAATTGAATACCACTTTGGTAGGGATTAATCAACCCACTCGCATCGGGCATGCCACAGTGATGCCGGGAGATGTTGTGTTAGCAAGAGATGGTGCTGTAATATTTATCCCACCTCATCTGGCCGAAAAAGTTGTAAAAACTTCTGAGATCGTAAGATTGCGAGATATGTTTGGACATCTCCGGATTCGAGAGAAAAAATATACGGCTGCACAAATTGATAATAGATGGTCTGATGATATTGAAAAGGATTTCTCGCAATGGCTCAACGATCACATTAATGAATTGCCAGTGCCTAAAGAACAAATTCAACAATTCCTGAAGAATCGCACTTGGTAAAGTATAAATCAAACCTAAACACGCATCTATGAAGTTAGAATCGAGAAGAAAATTTATTACTAAAAGCGCAATAACGGCTGCCTTGGGGTTCACTGGATTTTCAAATTTTGGAATGGGATTAGAAACGGCCGTTGACAGAACCCCACGTTCATCAGCTCCCAGTGATTTAAAAATCACAGATATAAAGTGCGGGTATATACGAAATGGCCATAGTTTGTTTGTTAAGATACACACCAACCAAGGCATTTGGGGATGCGGTGAAGGAGTAGATGCAACTCCGGGTACCTATCATTTAGTAAAAATGTTTGGTGAAAGAATAAAAGGTAAGAGTCCACTTAATGTACATCGGTTATTTGAAGACATCCGAAGATCTGGTTTTTTTGAAGGTGCTCAATCGGGCATGTTTGTAGCCGTACTTACAGCTGTGGAGAGCGCCCTCTGGGATTTAGTAGGCAAAGCCTTAGGCCTTCCTGTCTATCAATTGTTGGGTGGAAAATTTCGAGATAAAATAAGAGTGTATTGCGATACTGCACTCTATCAGAATAAGCTTCCAACACCTAAAGATTTTGCGGATGCGGCATTAGAAGCAAAAAAGATGGGTTTCAATGCAATTAAGTTTGACCTAGACCAGCGTAATGATCCGAATAAATATGATCTATACAATTGGACTGCCAGCCCGGGGGAATTACAACGGATGGTTGATCAGGTTACGGCAGCGCGGGCAGCGGTTGGGCCTAGTGTTGATATCTGTTTGGATATGCATGGGCGATATGATGCACCAACAGGCCAAGCAGTTGCAAAGCGAATGGAACACTTGAATTTAATGTGGTTAGAGGAACCCATACCGGCTGAAAATGCCGAAGCCTATAAATTGATAACTGAATCAACTAGCACTCCAATTTGCGCAGGTGAAAATCATTACCTGGCCCATGGATTTAGACGGATGCTAGAGATCGGTGCAGTTGACATAATTATGCCCGATCTTCAAAAGGCCGGTGGACTAGGAGAAGCGCAACGGATTGCTAACCTGGCAAATCTCTATTATGTTCCTTTTGCACCCCATATGGTTGCTTCATTTCTAGGAGCGATGGCTTCCTGTCATGTCTGCGCATCGGTTCCAAATTTTATGATACTTGAATGGCAAATCTATTTCCACAAAGATCCCATGTTTAAGGAAATTGTAACTTTTGATGGACCCATGGTTGAAAACAGTTTTATAACACTTTCTGAGAAACCGGGGATTGGTGTGGAAATTAACGAAGAAGGAATGCGCAAATATGCTACTCCAGGGGTTCCATTCTTTGAATGATCGAAGAGTAAATTTTTGTTTAATGAAAATAGATGTTATGAAGTTTGCAAAATTTTTTATTGTCGTTTTTTTACTGTCCACTTTGTATGCTCAGGCTCAGCGGGTAGGCTCTTCGCCCGAATACATTAAAGCGCTTACAGCCGAATGGAAGGGCGAGCGCTTTCCGGATGGACGACCAAAAGTTTCTGATGCAATTTTAGCTCGGTTGAAAAATATTTCGATTGAGGAGGCGTGGGGTGTATTGCGCAACAAGGGATATAATAACCAATATGAAGGGGATTGGCAGGTGATATGGCCCGATAGCGCAATGACGGGTAGAGTCGTAACGGCTCAGTATATGCCGTTGCGTCCTGATTTTCAAAACCAGGTAAAAGAGCAAGGAAAAATAGAAAACCGTGCGCAAAAAGGAGGAACTAATTCGTGGCCTATTGATATACTAACTCCCGGGGATGTATATGTAGCGGATGGCTATGGAAAGATTGCGGATGGAACCTTGATTGGTGATAACCTGGGAAATTCTATTTATGCGAAATCGCAAAGAGGCGTGATTTTTTATGGGTCGGTTCGCGATCAGGAAGGTCTTGAAGAAATAAAAGGGTTTAATGCCTGGATTAAAGGTCAGGATCCATCCTTCATAAATCAAATGATGCTCACATCAATCAATGCACCCATTCGTATAGGTCGGGCAACGGTTTTGCCAGGAGATGTTGTGTTGGCAAAAAAGTATGGAACCATATTTATTCCCGCACATCTGGTTGAAAACCTTGTACTTACTTCTGAGGTTACAGCCTTGCGCGATCAGTTTGGTCATCAACGGCTGCGGGAAAAGAAATATCTGGCCGGAGAAATCGATAGTGAGTGGACAGACGCGATAAAGAAAGATTTTCTCAACTGGCTGAACAATTATCCGGGTAAACTGCCCATGTCAAAAAAGGAACTCGATGATTATTTAAAAGAGCGTAACTATTAAATGATTTCAATATTCTCACTTAACTGAACGATTATGAAAAATGTACTACAACAAATTATCAAGAAGAATAAGGAGCGTGAACAAAAAGCAGCAGCCGACAGGCTGGCAGAGATTGATAATCCCTCCACACAAGATAACAGGCGCAACTTTTTGAAGAAAACAGCATTAGGAGGTATTGCCTTAACCGGTCTAATGGGGGCAACCTTTGAAGATACGATGGCCCAAACAACCTCTAAAGTTCAAAAGGCATCCGCTCCTTCTGATTTAAAGATAACAGATATGCGCTATTGCTTTACCGCTGTGATGGGGGGTACAGCTATAATTCGTATTGATACGAATCAAGGTATTTATGGCTTAGGGGAAGTTCGTGATGCAGCAGATCCTAAATACGCACTTATGCTTAAGAGTCGCATACTGGGTGAAAATCCTTGCAACGTAGAGAAGATCTTTAAGATCATAAAACAGTTTGGCGGGCAGGCAAGACAAGCGGGTGGTGTATGCGCTGTTGAAATGGCATTGTGGGATTTATGTGGCAAAGCGTATAATGTACCAGCCTGGCAATTATTAGGTGGCCGATACAGAGATACAGTGAGATTGTATGCAGACACGCCAGAGTCATCCAGCCCGGAGGAACAATTGAAAAGAATAAAATTCAGAACCGAGGATCAAGGGTACTCCTGGCTAAAGATGGATGTATCCATAAATAAATTAAGAGACATTCCGGGTACCCTCGTAAACAAGGAAATACTGAAACAAGGTGGCAGCCAATGGCAGGGCAACTATATGTCTTACGCCAATACCAAGCATCCATTCACAGGAATTCAGGTAACTGAAAAAGGGTTGGAGGAGCTTGCTAAAATCGTTGATAATGTTCGTAGCATGGTTGGTTATGAAATTCCGATTTCAACAGATCATTACGGACACATGGATTTAAACAACTGTTTACGGTTGGGCCGCTCGCTTGAAAAGTACAGACTTGCCTGGTTGGAGGACATGGTGCCCTGGCAATACACAGAGCAGCATAAAACACTTACAGACGCGTTGGAAACTCCAACCACAACAGGAGAAGATATTTATTTGTTGGAATATTTCAAGCCGCTAATTGATGTTCATGCAGTAGATATTATCCATCCGGATCTTGCTTCATCCGGTGGACTATTAGAAACTAAACGCATTGGTGACTACGCGGAAGAGAAGGGAATAGCGATGGCCATGCATCAGGCTGGCACTCCGGTTTCTTTTATGGCTAATGTTCATTGTGCAGCGGCTACTCAAAATTTTCTGGCTTTGGAACATCATTCCGTTGATCTTCCCTGGTGGGAGAGTTTGGTGAAAATGACCGATGGAAAGAAAATGATTGAGAAAGGATATGCACCTGTACCTCTTTCACCTGGGTTAGGAATTGAATTAGTGGATGAAGTAGTTAAACAACACCTCGACCCGAGAGACACAACCTACTTCGCTCCAACGAAAGAGTGGGATAAGAAAATGTCGCACGACAGAACCTATAGTTAAATTGTTGTTTTAGGGTAAATTGCTTAAGCGTCAGGCCACCCGTTTGTCAGTTTATACTGATAGACGTCACGTGGTCGGACGTCTTAGGTGATTTATAATTACCCGATTGTAAACTTTTGTCATTTTAGGCCTTTAAATTTTGAAAAATACATTTTATAAAATTGCTACCGGAATAAGTGCAATTTTGTTTCTTACTTTTTTAATCGTTGGGTTTACGTCTGGAGTGGAAAAGACTGGCCCATTTCTGATTGGGTTTTTTATTTTCTGCGCTATCGCTTTTCAAAACTACCCGCACCTGAAGGGCTTCTCGTATACCGTAATGATCTTTGCATCGGTAACCACCGCTCTGTATTTTCCTATGTATTTTATCGAGTACAACGGATATAAACTCTCCGGTTTAATTACCCCGTTGATTCAAATTATCATGTTTGGCATGGGCACTTCCATGAGTGTTAGTGATTTTGTAGCAGTCGTAAAAACTCCTAAACCTGTAGTCATTGGTGTGCTTGCTCAATTTATTATTATGCCAGTGCTCGGTTTTATTCTTGCAAGCGTCAGTGGGTTTCCGGCTGAGATTGCCGCGGGGATTATTTTAATCGGTTGTTCACCCAGTGGGCTGGCATCGAATGTGATGAATTATTTAGCAAAAGCAAATCTGGC
>JAEUUB010000327.1 GCA_016787745.1 Cyclobacteriaceae bacterium | reverse complement strand
AAAAGTTAAAGCCGTTACCGCACTCTATAATGAACTTGGCATTGCCCGGTTGACAGAGCGAAAGATTGCCACCTACTTTGGCCGAGGGTTCAAAAATTTGGAAAAGATTAAAGACTCACCACAAAAGCAAATGTTGATCCGATTTACGCAAGACCTGATTAACCGTCAATCGTAATTTACTTACGCTTATAATATAATAAACGCCCTTTAAAGTCTTTAACGGTTTCACTTAAAGTATAGAATCCATCGCCATTAAGTTGCCAGGCGATTGATTCGCCCTGTGGTTCGCGTGTATAGGTAAGTCGGGTAGCCTTTGTTTGCAAAAGTTCAGGGATTGACTGGTTGGCCAATCGTTTCCAATAGAATATCTGATCATAATTTTTTAATAGGACTTCCGAGCCGTCCACTGAAATATCTGCGGCCACAATCTTAGTAAAGGGAAGGATTGATACCACTTTGGCAGTCAATGTATCTCCCACATTCATAGGAGGAAGCTGATACAATCTCACGGAATCCTCACGTTTGGAAACAATAAAAAAATCATTTGTGCGAGGATCAATCATGATAGCTTCTGTATCGCGGACACCATCCTCAAGTCTAACCACAAAAGTTTCAAACTCCGTTATAGTGAGCTTATCTCCGGTATAGTGAGGTTCAATAAAACGATAAATGATTTTATAAGGGTAGCGGGCTTCATTGTCACCAATGTCTCCCACATACAAATAGTTTTTTCCCGATTCAGGGCCTGCCCCTATGGCGATATCTTCCCAATCGCGATTGTTACTATTTTTCAGATGGCAGGTCATTACCAATTCCGCATGGTCATTCATAAGGTAAATCTCTGCAGGATTTCCGCTGTCGTTATGGGTCCAAAAGTATTTTGGGTTTGTGCGACTGGCCACCAGTCCGGATGCTTCTTCCAGTTTTTTGGAAACAATTCCTTCCTCTTTGCCATTGGCGAATAAACTACTGGCCGGTTTTTCTTCGCAGCTCAAACACAATAGTAAACTTACCAGGCCGTATTTTACTTGCATAGTCAACTGGTTAGATAATTACTGAACGGGGAATCCGGCAGCTTTCCAGGCTTTCATTCCGCCTTCCATTTCGTAAACTGGGGTGTATCCTTTTTCGCGCAGGATACGAGCCGCTTTTGCACTTCGAATGCCCGAGCCGCAATAAACAAAAATTGGCTTTTGTTCAAGGTTGGATAGTTTAGTGGCAAAGGCTTCGTCATAAACAACATTCATTTGCCCTGCAATTGCCCCGGCACGAACTTCTTCTTCTGTGCGCACATCCAGCAAGATAGCGTCTTCGGTTTCCTTGTACTTCGCTATAAATTCGGATGGAGAAAGAAGGGTATTGGCTGTTGTGTCTGCTTTTTTTTCGGTGCAGGCACTGACAATAAGGAATAACAGAAAAATTTTTCTCATGGAAATTTCTTTCGTGCAAGATACTAACTTTTGCTCTTCCTTGTTGGTCGCGTTTCCGATGCTTACGGCATTGTGATTTCAAAGCCG
>JAEUUB010000294.1 GCA_016787745.1 Cyclobacteriaceae bacterium | reverse complement strand
GGCATGCCTTGATCACATTCGGAATTTATTTGATAAACTGGGTGCCACGGAAACTGCAGGGTTTAACAGGATTGCTTCAGCGCCTCCCAAATTAAAGTCAGAAGACATCTATGGCTTAATGCCAGCCGATAGAGCCAAGCCTTATGATATGCTGGAAGTAATCAAACGATTGGTGGATGACTCCGAGTTTGATGAATTTAAAGCCCTTTATGGCAAAACTATTTTATGTGGATTTGCACGCATTGATGGATGGGCCGTTGGTATTGTTGCTAACCAGCGTAAAGTGGTAAAGACTAAGAAAGGCGAGATGCAAATGGGTGGAGTAATTTATTCCGATTCGGCTGATAAAGCAGCCCGTTTTATCATGAATTGCAATCAACGCAAAATTCCACTCGTTTTTTTACAGGATGTGAGCGGGTTTATGGTAGGCAGCAAAGCCGAACATGGAGGTATTATTAAAGACGGAGCCAAGATGGTTAATGCAATGGCGAATTCCACCGTTCCAAAATTCACTTTTATTTTAGGTAATTCTTACGGAGCCGGAAATTATGCCATGTGCGGCAAAGCTTACGATCCACGTTTAATTTATGCCTGGCCCACCGCACAGCTGGCAGTAATGAGCGGTAGCGCGGCCGCAAATACGTTACTTCAGATTCGGGTGAGTACCCTAAAAGCACAAGGCAAGGTGATTAAACAGGAAGAAGAGGAACAGTTGCTGGCAGAAATTACAGATAGTTATAATGAACAACTAAAGCCCTACTATGCAGCGGCAAGGTTGTGGGTTGATGGAATCATTGACCCCCTCGAAACGCGAACCGTTATTTCCGTGGGAATTGAAGCCGCTAATCATGCACCGGTGGAAAAATTCAACATGGGCGTTATTCAAACATAAAACAGGAGTGGATTGAATTGATTTTTTTTATATTCTTGCAGAGATGTCAGAAAATGAATTAAAAGCATTGGTTTCTCTTCTGGATGATGAGGATAAGCAGGTCTCTGATCATGTTCACGAAAAAATTCTTTCCTTAGGCACAGAGGCCATTCCTTTTCTCGAAAAGGAATGGGAAAGCAACCTTAATCCCTCGGTACAAACCCGTATCGAAGAACTGATCCACACCCTTCAATATGAATTGGTAAAAGAACGCTTGCGTAAATGGTATGCTTCCCCCGATCAGGATTTACTTACCGGAATGTGGATCATTGGTACGTATCAGTATCCTGAAATTGAACTCGAAAAGTTAAGGCAGGATCTGGAGCAAATTTATTACGAAGCCTGGCTTGAGTTTCGCCCCGATCTATACGCCTACGATCAGATTAAGGTAATTAACAGTGTTATTTTTAATAAACTAAAATTTGGCGCGAACACAAAGAATTTTCATTCCCCCGGAAATTCAATGATTAATGTGGTTTTAGAAACCCGAAAGGGTAACCCCATTACATTGTGTGTTATTTATTTGTTGGTGGCACAAAAATTAAAGTTGCCGGTGTATGGAGTCAATCTTCCTAATCTGTTCATCATTACCTACAAAGACGATAAACATCAATTCTACATCAATGCTTTCAATCGCGGTTTAATTTTTTCGAAACAGGATATTGAAAATTATATTCATGAGCTTCACATGGTTCCGCAACAGTCTTTTTTTGAACCTTGTAACTCGCTGGAAATTATCCGCAGAGCCTTGCGAAATCTGGTAATGTCGTTTGAAAAAATGGGAGAGCACGCCAAAGCCGATGAAGCAAAAATGCTTCTCATTGAAATTTCAGAGGGTGGAGACTTAGGGGTGTAAGCTATTGAAGCTGAAGGAGCGTGGGTAGATGGATTTCATGGGCTCCTTCAAAAGTTAAAACCCGAGGCTTAAGTTTTAATTTTTCATTAAGTGTTTCCATTTCTTTAATCCGGACTTCTGTCAGGAACGGATCCTGATTGCCATACACCTCAATCACCTCTTTATCATGAAAGACTACTTGCCCCTTTTGAAATCCATATCCGGTGGAAAAATACCGGCCCACAGTATTAGCCGGTGAAATGGTATGCCAGTCAATGCCCAACGGGAAACCGTTGCTGCTCCTTGCGAGAAACCAAAAAATGTAATCTTGCCGTTGTACCCTTGCGGAATTTCTTTTTTAAAGATCGTATGGAGGTAATCCAGATAGTTTTGAATATCGATCAATCTATTTTCGCGTGTCATCCAGGTGGCGCCCACCCGGTTGTTTCCTGATTGCGTACGACTGGTAATGTCATCCAGATAAAAACGTGATAGCCCTTCCGGAGCGATCACACATGTTTCTCTGTTTATCAAGGCAGAGAATTTAGGAAGGAAATACTTCGCTAATTGTCCATATCCATGAATGACAAACCAAACATGTTTTGTGTCATTGGTTATTTCTCCTGATTTATAATAGCGGGCAGAGAAATTAAAGTTGATTTCTTTTTCAATCATAACCGGAAGCCTTATAAATAAAAAACGGCTATCGGAAACCAATAGCCGTTATAGTGCACTAATTTTTTCTAACGCTTAAAGCCCAACGCACTTCCTCCGCAATGCGCTGACGGTTCATCAAAAGTATATTGGATATAGTAAATTCCGGTTGCATTACACGGATACGCAATAGCGGTAATAAATTGCCC
>JAEUUB010000261.1 GCA_016787745.1 Cyclobacteriaceae bacterium | reverse complement strand
CAAGCCAAACTAAATTTTAGTGCTATTCGTGGAATAAAAAATATAATCAATCCGGTAAAGCTATCCGCTAATGCCTTCAACCAAAAAATAGAAACCCTGTTCACGCGGCTGGCCTCCTTACCTACCCATCGTAGCGAGTGGATAAATTACCTGACTTCCGCCCAGATAAATTCTATTACCCAGCAACCCGGCTTTGCGCAAAAACTCACGGAAAACTTAAAGACCGATTTTGATGCGTTGTGTGAGTTTGACATTTTACAGGAAAGTCTGACAGGGGACGAACGATCGATCTTAAATAAACTTCATGACCAGACCCAGAGTTGGGATGAATACCTGATTAAAGGGCTCTTCATCAACAGTCTTTCCCTGGCATGGATTGAACATCTTGAAGCAAAGAGTCCAGAACTTAGAATGGTTTCATCCGGTAAAATAAATTTATTGGAGAACGAGCTACGCGATTTACTTACAGAAAAACAAAATATAAGCGAAGAGATCATCCTCATGCGCGCACGCGAAAAAGTTGTTGACGATTTGAAATTCAACCGGCTGAATAACCGTGTAACATATCGCGATCTGCTTCATCAAACCACAAAAAAGAAAAAAGTATGGCCTATCCGAAAACTGATTTCGGAATTTGAGGAAGAGATTTTTAAAGTAATGCCCTGCTGGCTTGCGTCCCCCGAGTCTGTCTCGGCTATTTTCCCAATGAAGGATTTGTTTGATCTGGTGATATTTGATGAGGCTTCGCAATGTTTTGCCGAACGTGGCATCCCCGCGTTATACCGCGGCAAGCAAGCACTGATTGCCGGAGACGCCATGCAACTTAAGCCGGGCGATTTATATCAAAACCGATGGCAGGAAGTTGATGAAACCAGTCCGGAGACGGAAATCGATTCCCTCCTTGATTTAAGCAGTCGCTATCTCATGAATGTACAATTGCTGGGTCACTACCGGAGCAAATCGTTAGAACTCATCGACTTCTCAAACCGATATTTTTACGGAGGAGATTTACAGCTGTTGCCCGACATGCAAGCGATGAATTTGGGCGAACCTTCCATCCGGTTTGAACGAATTGACGGCACCTGGGAAAATAATATCAACCCGGCCGAAGCCGATTACATTGTTACATTGATCGATCAGCTAATTAAAAAAGAACCCACGAAAGAAATTGGGGTAATCACCTTTAATGCCCCGCAGCAATTTGCGGTGCTCGATGCTATCGAAAGTAGTTTTGGAAATATTCCTGACAATGTATTTGTCAAGAATATCGAAAATGTTCAAGGCGATGAGCGCGATATCATTATCTTTTCGGTGGGTTACGCTCCTGATAAAAATGGAAATGTGCGTGCGCAATTTGGAAGCTTAAACCTGGCCGGTGGCGAGAATCGATTAAATGTAGCCGTAAGCCGTGCACGTGAAAAAGTAATTGTAGTCGCTAGCTTTTGGCCCGAACAACTTCATGTAGAAGATACTTTAAATGAAGGTCCAAAGCTCCTTAGAAAATATCTTGAGTTTGCACAGTCTGTATCGAAAGGAACCTTTGAGCCTTACACCCATCCCGAAGCTGGGAAACGCGTGACTCGAAATCTTAAAAATGAAATCAAAAAATGGGCTACAGAAAAATGGCCCGACTTTATTATAGAAGGCAACAAGCTTCCGTTCTATGACCTCACTGCCTATAAAGATAACCGGCTAGTGGGTGCTGTGCTTACCGATGATAATTATTACTACCAGAGTTTAAGCGCCAAATCCGATCATGCGTTAACGCCTGACCTGCTCGATCATAAGCATTGGACATTTTTAAGAGTGTACAGCCGCAATTACTGGCAAGATCCTGATAAGTTTTTTAATGAGATTGCTAAATTTTTAAATCAGTAATTATTTACGATAATCCAATGCGGGAGGTCGGTCTCCAATCAATGACTCGTAGGTAAAGTTGGTTCCCGTTCGGCCACGAAACTCTTTCCAGGCGGCATCGATCAGTGCGGGGTTTGAATAAACATCCATCATGCTCAAGGCAAGTGTTTTGGCAGCCATCATCATACCCTTATGCCCAATAGAAGTTCCACCAGCCGCAACCGCCTGCCAACTATGGGGTGCAGTGCCCGGCACCCAGGTTGCTGTGGAGAATCCAACTGTTGGCACTACCCAACTTACATCCCCCACATCGGTGGATCCAAAACCTGAACCGGTATCCACCTTAAATTCACCAATCGTATTCGTGGTGGTAAGGTTGGGCACTGTTGTGGTAAAGGTTTTTTGAATTTTAGTTGCAAAATCTTTTTCGGACTCTGTGTAAGCATAGCCCCCTACCATGCGGAGGTTGGTATCCACCAGCCGGGCTAATGTTTCGTTAGGCAACAAATCATATACACCTCCGGTTATTTCCCATTCTACTTTTGTATCCGTACCCAGAGCTGCGCCTTGTGCCGCACGTGTCAGGCGTTCCCACATGTCTTTTACTTCCGTGCGTTTAGGATGTCTTACATAATAATATACTTCAGCAAACGCAGGCACTACATTAGGCGCTTCCCCGCCCCGGGTTATTACATAGTGAATGCGCGAATCCTGAGTGACATGCTCGCGCATCATATTTACCATGTCATTCATTGCCTCCACACCATCCAGGGCCGACCTTCCCCGATCCGGAGCAGCAGCCGCATGCGAGGCTATTCCGTAAAACCGAAACTTACCCGTTTTATTGGCGAGCGAACTTCCGGCACTCGCACTGTTTTGTGCACCCGGGTGCCAGTGAAACACAACATCAACATCCTTAAACAATCCTTCCCGCACCAGATACACTTTTCCGGAGCCTCCTTCTTCGGCAGGCGTTCCATAAAAGCGAATGGTGCCGCCCTTCTTATTTGCAATCAACCAATCTTTAACCGCGATAGCGGCTGCAGCCGAGGCCGTACCAAACAAATGATGACCACAAGCATGCCCGGCCGGGCGACCTTCCACTTTTTTTAATTCGGGCACAGCGTCTTGCGAAACACCGGGCAACGCATCGAACTCTCCCAAAATACCAACCACAGGTTTGCCCGATCCGTAAGTGGCCACAAACGCAGTGGGCATACCGGCCACGCCCTTCTCTATTTTAAAACCTGCCTGAGAAAGCGTTTCCTGAAGCAACGCGGAACTCTTTGTTTCCTGATAGCCTACCTCCGCATACTCCCAGATTTTATGAGCTACCTGAGTATATTGATCGTACCCCGCGTCAATCGATTTAATAACATCCTGCTTTGTTTTTTGGGCCAAGAGTACTGATGAGGATCCTAAAAAGAGCAAAAGGATTAAGTTCTTCATATCGCATAGATTTGAAGTAAATGTAAAAATTTCTTTGCGTGAAGAAATTATCTTTTTATCACCGGGTTAAGCAGGAGTCGACAAATCTATTTTGGCAGACGTTCGCAATGTTTCTGAATGCTGACTGATATCCAGACCTAATCGCTCGTCTTCCGGTGAAACCCGAAGATGCGTTATCCAACCCGTAATCTTAAAGATCAGATAGGATCCACCAAAGGTGAACACCGACACAATCAACAGCGCCAACATATGAAATTTGAAAGTTTCAAATTGTCCATAGACAAGACCTACATCTTTCGCGAACACAGCCGTTAAAATCATGCCCACAATACCGCCTACGCCATGGCAAGGAAAAACATCGAGTGTATCATCGAGCGATGTTTTCTGCTTATAGTATACCGCCATATTACTTACGATGGACGCTACAAAACCAATAAAAACGCTTTGCCCCAGGTTTACAAAACCCGCAGCCGGAGTTATCGCTACTAATCCAACCACCGCACCAATGCAGGCACCCATGGCCGAAATTTTTCTTCCGACCAACGCATCAAACATTACCCAGGTAATCATGGCCGATGCGGAAGCCATATTGGTTGTAGCGAAAGCCTGAACTGCCAAACCATTCGCGGCTAACGCAGAGCCCGCATTAAACCCAAACCAGCCGAACCAAAGCATACCCGTACCCAAAATTATAAATGGAATATTAGCCGGATGATGTTGCTTATCCTGACGCTTGCCTAAAATGTAGGCACCGGCCAACGCAGCAAAACCAGCGGACATGTGTACCACCGTTCCACCCGCAAAATCCAGCACACCCCATACACGTAAAAATCCTTCGGGGTGCCAGGTCCAGTGTGCCAGCGGGCAATAGATAAGCAAGGAAAACAGACACATAAAAATTAAATACGAAGTAAACTTTACCCGCTCAGCAAAACTGCCGGTGATAAGGGCCGGAGTGATGATGGCAAACTTTAATTGAAACAAGGCGAACAATAGAAATGGAAAGGTGGGCGCAAAAGCGGGGTGTGGATTGAGACCAACATTCTTAAAGGCGAAAAATGTAGTTGGGTTTCCAATAAAGCCTCCAAGGCTATCCCCAAAAGCCAAGCTAAACCCCACCAGGTACCACAACAAACTGATAACCCCTAAAGCAATAAAACTTTGCAGCATGGTAGAGATTACATTTTTAAAAGACACCATACCTCCATAAAAAAAGGACAAGCCGGGTGTCATGAAAAGAACGAAGGCAGTAGCAACAATCATCCATGCCGTGTCTGCTTTGTCAATAGTATCGGCAGCTTCATCAACCGGATTGCTGGCATTAAATAACACAAGAAGTTGCAGGGTAGCCAGAATAGCAAAAATTACAATCCAGCGGGTCTTTGGTTTGCTCATAGGAGGTAGATTTTTGTCAAATTTCGGACAAAATAGGTATAAAATAGTACCATTTTCGCCCGTTTTTTTACAGAAATCGATTTCCCAGGATAAAAATTAATCCTATTGCAGGAAATTTTCACTTGCTCCAAGCGGACTCAGCCTTATTTTCAAAAGGTAAATCTCAAGCCAGCAGACAGTTGATCAACGTCTCATTCCGTATACCATTTATCCTGATTTATCATCGCCTTTCATCATTCGTTATAAAATAACAAATTGAAAATCCGTACTTTCCCAAAATCAACTTTATGCACATGAGAAAGATCTTTTTATTTCTTAGTTTCTTTAGTACAACTCTGGTTGCTCAGGTTAGCAAGGCACCCGAAGTAAAAGAAGGCGAGGGTCCTTATACACAGCTAATTATACGGGGAGTAATGTTAATTGACGGAACCGGGGCACCTCCGGTGGGGCCAGTGGACATTGTTGTAAAACAAAATAAAATTGTACGAATTGCAAGCCTGGGGTTGCCCGTGCCCGGAATGGCAAGTGACGCAAACCGACCTAAACTTGAAGCGGGTGGCAAAGAACTTAACTGCGAAGGCATGTATCTGATGCCGGGCTTTATTGATATGCACGGACATATTGGTGGCGGACAAGCACCCAATGCCGAGTATGTTTTTAAACTCTGGATGGCGCATGGCATTACCACCATTCGCGAACCCGGTTCTGGCAATGGAATTGACTGGGTGTTGGATCAAAAAAATAAAAGTAATAAAAATTTAATCACGGCTCCACGCATCAAGGCGTATGTTTCGTTTGGATCGGGAAGTAAAGAACCGATCAGTACAGCTGAACAAGCACGCGCGTGGGTGAATGAAAATAAAAACAAAGGTGCCGATGGAATTAAATTCTTTGGTGCCGCTCCTGAAATTATGGATGCCGCCATTCGCGAAAACAAACGATTAGGATTGCGCTCTGCTTGCCATCATGCGCAACTGGGTGTAGCGCGTTGGAATGTTTATAATTCCGCGAAAGCTGGATTGACTTCGATGGAACATTGGTACGGGCTGCCGGAAGCCATGCTGGATAATTCAACATTGCAGAATTATCCGTTGAACTATAATTACTCGAACGAACAACATCGCTTTGAAGAAGCCGGAAAGTTATGGAAGCAAGCTGCCGCTCCGTACTCACCTAAGTGGAACGCGTTGATGGATTCCTTATTGAAATTGGATTTCACGTTAGATCCTACGTTTAATATTTATGAAGCTGCCCGCGACTTACACAAAGCGCGCAGACAAGAGTGGCATGAAGACTATACGCTGCCTAAACTCTGGGCATTCTATCAACCGAATAAACAAGCGCATGGCTCGTTTTGGTTTAGCTGGGGAACAGAACAAGAAACAGCGTGGCGCGAAAACTATAGATTGTGGATGACGTTTGTAAACGAATATAAAAATCGTGGCGGACGGGTAACCGTAGGCACTGACTCAGGATTTATTTTTCAATTGTATGGATTTGCTTATCCGAGAGAAATGGAGTTGTTGCGCGAAGCGGGCTTTCACCCGCTGGAAGTAATTCGCTCCGCTACCTTGTATGGTGCACAAGCATTAGGTATGGATAAAGAAATTGGTTCGGTGGAAATTGGTAAACTTGCCGACTTTGCCATTGTGGATCAGAATCCGTTAGAAAATTTACAAGTATTGTACGGAACAGGCGCTGTTAAACTAATGGATGATAATACCGTGAAACGTGTGGGTGGCGTGAAGTACACCGTTAAAGATGGTATTGTGTATGATGCGAAAAAATTACTGGCCGATGTAAAAAAGATTGTGGACGATGAAAAAGCAAAAGCTGGGTTTGTGCTGAAGCAGCCAGGGAATTGACCTTACCAAGGCTGAAATAAAAAGTCAAATAAAGTTGAAATGTCATTCCGGGCTTGACCCGGAATCTCAATGAGTTCGCAGGAAACTAGATCGCGGCTCAAAGGCCGCAATGACAGCAAGACTTCTTTATTCAGCTTAAGACAAAAATTATCTTTGTAACAATATTCTTATTTTAGATCACCATGAAGAAAATATCCCTAATACTCATCGTGTTTTCTCTAACGCATTGTGCCAACAATCCTGAGCAAGCTGCGGCCGAGGCTCCGGAAGTTTATTCGTTATTGGGTTTGGAGTATTATGCCCCCGAACCCCCCAATCCAAAATTGGATAGCAACCTTACTATTGCGCAGAAAAATTTTGATGCTGATCCTTCCGAAGAAAATTACATCTGGCTGGGGCGAAGAACAGCTTACCTCACGCGCTACAACGAAGCCATAGAAATTTTTAATGAAGGCATTGAAAAATTTCCCGGTTCGTATAAGCTCTACCGGCATCGCGGGCATCGGTATATCTCGCAACGAAAGTTTGATGCGGCTCTTGCCGATTTTAAAAAAGCAGCTGAACTTATGCCCGCTTCCCCTTTAGAAATAGAACCGGACGGTGCCCCTAATAAATTAAACATTCCGCTTTCCACCACTCAATTTAATGTGTGGTATCATTTAGCCTTGGCCCATTACCTAAAGGGTGATTTTGAAGAAGCCGAGAAAGCTTATCTGGAGTGTATGAAGGTAAGTAACAACGATGATTTGATAACCGCCACCGTGGATTGGCTGTACATGACGTATCGCAGAGAAGGAAAAACAGCCGAGGCAAAGCAACTCTTAGAAAAAATTACACCCACCATGACCATCGTTGAAAACGATTCTTACTTCAAGCGCTTGAATATGTATAAAGGATTGCTCCCGCCCGACTCAGTTTTGTCCGTAAGCAATTCAAATGCTGACGTTGAATTGGCACTTGCAACACAAGGCTATGGAGTTGGCAATTGGTACTTATACAATGGCGACACTACTCAAGCCCTAAACATCTTCGAAAAAGTAGTAAGTGGTAAACATTTCTC
>JAEUUB010000223.1 GCA_016787745.1 Cyclobacteriaceae bacterium | reverse complement strand
TAAAAAAGGATCTCCATGCATTAATGACTGATTCCCAGGAATGGTGGCCCGCTGACTTCGGCCACTACGGTCCGTTATTTATTCGTATGGCGTGGCACTCTGCGGGAACCTATCGCACCGGTGATGGTCGTGGTGGCGCTGGTGCGGGTCAGCAGCGCTTTGCACCTTTAAATAGTTGGCCTGATAACGTAAGCCTGGACAAGGCACGCAGGTTATTGTGGCCAATTAAGCAAAAATATGGTAAGAAGATTTCCTGGGCCGATTTAATGATCCTTGCAGGCAATGTGGCACTTGAGTCTATGGGCTTTAAAACATTTGGTTTTGCCGGTGGTCGCGAAGATGTATGGGAGCCTCAGCAAGATGTTTATTGGGGTACTGAAAGCAAATGGCTGGATGATAAGCGCTACTCAGGCAAACGCGATTTGGAAAATCCTCTTGCGGCCGTGCAGATGGGTTTAATCTATGTTAATCCGCAAGGACCTAATGGCAATCCTGACCCGGTTGCTGCGGCACACGATATTCGCGAAACGTTTAAACGAATGGCGATGAATGATGAAGAAACGGTTGCCTTGATTGCTGGGGGGCATACATTCGGTAAGACACATGGTGCTGCACCGGAATCTCATGTTGGCCCAGAACCGGAAGCAGCCGGCATAGAAGAACAAGGATTTGGATGGAAGAACAGCTATGGTTCTGGAAAGGGCGCAGATACGATTACCAGTGGGCTTGAAGTAACCTGGACCTCCACACCAACAAAGTGGACCAATAACTTCTTCTGGAATTTATTCGGATACGAATGGGAATTAACCAAGAGCCCTGCCGGTGCACATCAATGGCGACCAAAAAATGGAGCCGGGGCGAATAGCGTTCCAGACGCGCACGATAAATCAAAGCGCCATGAGCCAAGAATGCTAACCACCGACCTTTCCCTGAGATTTGATCCCATCTACGAAAAAATTTCCAGGCGTTTCTATGAAGATCCGGATGCTTTTGCCGATGCCTTTGCCCGGGCGTGGTTTAAACTAACACACCGCGATATGGGCCCTATAGCCCGCTATCTGGGGCCAGAAGTACCAAAAGAAGAATTGATCTGGCAAGATCCCATTCCGGCAGCTACTCATAACCTGAGCGACAAAGATATTGTAGCACTAAAAGAAAAGATTGCAGCCTCGGGTTTATCGGTTTCGCAATTGATTTCTACTGCGTGGGCATCTGCTTCTACTTTCCGTGGCTCTGATAAGCGCGGGGGTGCCAATGGCGCACGGGTTCGACTTGCTCCGCAAAAAGATTGGCCTGTAAATAACCCTGCACAACTGAATAAGGTTTTGAAAACGTTAGAAGGAATTCAAAAAGAATTCAAGAATATAACGTTAGCCGATTTAATTGTGCTGGCAGGTAATGTGGGTGTGGAAAAAGCTGCGAAGGCAGGTGGAGTTACAGTAACCGTGCCTTTTACACCCGGACGTGGCGATGCAAGTCAGGAGCAAACCGATGTAGAAGCATTTGAGGTCCTTGAGCCTATCGCTGATGGGTTTCGTAATTATCTCAAAGGCAAATACACAATTTCTACGGAAGCATTGCTGATTGACAAAGCCCAATTACTTACTCTTACTGCCCC
>JAEUUB010000175.1 GCA_016787745.1 Cyclobacteriaceae bacterium | reverse complement strand
ATCTCTGAAGTTATACCCAAGGCCGGCAACAACACAATGTATACCTCGGGGTGACCCAGGAACCAAAACAAGTGCTGAAATAAGATTGGGCTTCCCCCCTGATTGGGCAGGGCCTCCCCTCCGATATAAATATCCGAGAGATAAAAACTTGTACCAAAACTGCGGTCAAAAATCAACAACAGAGCGGCTGCAAAAAGAACAGGGAAGGAAAGTACCCCGATGATAGCTGTAAAGAAAAACGCCCAGATGGTTAAAGGAAGTTTGGTAAACGACATTCCCTTAGTGCGGAGATTAATAACCGTGGTAATGTAGTTGATACCTCCTAACAAAGAACTTACAATAAACAGCGCCATGGCCACCAACCACAAAGTCATACCGAGTCCTGAGCCTTGCATCGCTTGTGGAAGCGCGCTTAAGGGCGGATAAATTACCCAACCTCCGGAGGCAGGTCCGGTAGAGATAAACAAGGAAATAAACATAATCACACTGGATGCAAAGAAGAACCAGTACGAAAGCATATTCATAAAACCACTCGCCATATCGCGAGCGCCAATTTGAAGAGGTATCAGGAAGTTGCTGAATGTACCACTCAATCCGGCTGTTAGTACAAAGAACACCATGATCGTTCCATGCATGGTTACTAAGGCCAGATAAAATTCAGGGTCAATTTTTCCTTCGGGGGTCAACCAACCGCCCAGTATGGGCCGCAGCCACGACAAATCTGCTTCCGGAAATCCCAATTGCAAGCGGAACAAAACGGATAAGGTGCCGCCAATCAGCGCCCACGCCATTCCGGTAATGAGAAATTGCTTAGCGATTACCTTGTGGTCTTCAGAAAAAACATAGTTAGTCCAAAAATTTCCGTGATGCTCATGATCGTGTCCATGATCATCGTGGTGTGTAGTCGTTTGTGGATGTATGTCTATTGTTGCCATGCTTGGAATAACTTTATTTAAAATTTAGCTGTCACTGTAACGGGTGAAGCCATAATTGCTTCTTCACTTTCCATTGGGATTCCTGCCTTAATTATTGCCGCTTCTCGCAGTGCGGCCGGAACCCGCTGCAGGTATTCCGGATTCTGCTTTAACCAAGCTTCCTGAGAAGCCATCCACTTTTCATAATCTTCCACTGTGTCATGTACAAACACGGGGAAGCGCATTGAAAAATGACCCCGTCCGCAAATTTCCGTACAAGCCATTTCATAATTGAAATTTGGATTACCCGTTTCTGCACGCATGTCAGCTGTAGATTTGGTTGGGATAAACTTGAAAGTCGTGTACATTCCTGGCACCGCATCCATCTTCACACGGAAGTGAGGAAGGAACACACTATGCAAAACATCTTTCGCCCGAATCATTAACTGTACTTCTTTTCCCTTGGGGAGATGGAGTTCCAATGACTTAAAATCATCGAAGGTATTTTTGTCGGTAAGGTCCAGGCCAAATTCATTGGATGCATCAATTAACTTATAATTATGCTTTCCCAATTGGCTGTCTTTTACACCCGGGTATCGGGCGGTCCATAAAAATTGCTGGCCAATTAATTCAATAACAACTGCATCTTTGGAAGCTGGCCCGGTAATATCATTCCACGCACGTAGTCCACTGAAAATTAACAGCGCCAATACAATTGCAGGGATTACTGTCCAAACAATTTCAAGTCTGTGGTCATCGGCCACAAAGGCAGCTTTTCTTCCTTCTTCGTAGCGGTATTTAAAAGTGAACCAAAACATAACAATGGTGATAATCACAAAGGCTACCACCGTTACCACCATGGTTACCCAGAACAAATAATCGGTTAAGGCGCCATGATCGGATGCAACCGGCAAATTGTAAGAATCAAAATGAGCTACCGAGTACCAGACAAAGGAAACCAAACTCACAATCATAAAGAGCATCAACAAATAGGCATTTGTTGTGTTCCAGGATGAAACATCGTCTTTCTTCCCCTTGACCAATTCTACCAGATTTCCGATCCGGAAAATCAGGTATAGGATGGCCAATACCAACACTACCCCTAAACCGATTATCAAACTCATCATATGCTTGTGTTATTCTTGTGTCAAATTAAATATGGTGATTCAAACTTTCCTCCATCATTGGATGATTCTTGGCAACTAAGGGCATTTTAGCAAGTGCACTCAGCGAAACAAACATGAAGAGAGCAAAGAATATCAATGCTAACCCGATTTCCAATAATCCCAGGCCACCATTATGCTGCATAATTCCAGGCGTAACCATGTTGTAAAAATCAAACCAATGGCCAACAATAACGATCGGGCATACAACCGAAAGCATTGACATGTGGCGTTTGGCATCTCTTGTCATTAATAACAAGAATGGGAGAACGAAGTTCAAGATCAGATTCAAATAGAATATCCAAGAATATGGGGCGTTCTTGATTCGCTCAATAAAGTATACCGTTTCTTCAGGAATATTGGCGTAATAGATCAGCATAAACTGGCTGAACCAGATGTAAGTCCAAAAAATACTGAAGGCGAAAATGAATTTACCCAGATCATGCAGGTGATTCGAATTCACCATTTTTAAATAGCCGGCTTCTTTTAAGTTAACAACAATAAGGGCAATGGTAGCCAACCCGGCAACCCACCAACTGGCAAAAATATACCAGCCAAACATAGTGCTGAACCAGTGCGGATCAATACTCATAACCCAATCCCACGCGGCCACTGAAGAGCTGACTGCAAAAATGACAAGGAAGATAGCCGAGAGTTTTCTGGCAGAATACCAATGCTGCGTTCCTCCTTCTATATCTTCAGCAAGCATGTGCTTCTTGATCATGAGTAAGAACCAGTACCATAATCCGAAGAAAATGACCATTCTCAAAACATAGAAAACCGGAAATCCACCCTTTTCACCCAGCCAGAAAAAGTAAACACTTTTCTGATCCAGAATTTTATCATAATCCGCGGAAGCGGTGTCATACAAATCATGATGGGTCCAATGGAACAAATCTCCTTTGGCAACAAACCAAATTACCAGCGTGAGAATGCCGGCAATAGGAATCCACTGCCCCATAGCTAAAGGGATCCGTTTTATGGGAGCCGACCAGCCCGCCTGCGCGGCATATTGAATCGCCACAAAGAACAGACCTATAATTCCTAACCCGGCAAAGAATATATTGTTATGCCACAATGATGTATAAATCTTTTTAAGCCATACCGGGCTTCCGTGATGCCCGGCAGCTTCTTCGGCCACCGGAGCCGCTGAAGTAGTCGCTACCAGATTTTTTGTTGCTTCCAATGCACCATGATGTTCACCACCCGTTGCCTCATGCTCGCCTCCATTCATAGCCATAAAAACGCCAATCACAAAAAGGAGAATCCCTGCTGCCAACAAAAGGAAAAGCTTTCTTTTTGTTTCGGGTTTAAAAATATACTGTTCGTCCGCTATCATTTGGTTTGATATCTAGTAAGTATTAATTCTTTTGCAATTCCTTCACATACCGGGCAATCTTCCACCGCTCTTCTTCACTCACCTGCGATCCGTGCGCACCCATCAGGCCTTTGCCGTAGGTTATCACGTGAAAAATATGTCCTTCCGTAACTCCCTTAATCGCATCTCCCGTTAGATTCGCAACACCGGGGTATTTATCTGCCACTTTTCCATCGCCCGCACCTTTCGCTCCATGACAATGTTTGCAATTAATTTCATAAAGCATTTTGCCTTGTTCTAAAATAGCGGGGGTTGCCTCAAGGGGATTTACCAATTTGTTGGCTAAACGCAAACTTGTGGTGTCATTTCCTCCACGGTAAGGAAGCCAGCCTTTCGCATTTCTGCGCACGGTATTGGGAGCCGGCAACCGCATATTCATTTTGAAGGGATTATAGTTATTGGAATTGTAATATTCACCGCGGTCCTTATCGGATGAATTTACCCACCGGCCTGCGTCCTCATCCATAATTTGAGTCAGAGGTTCGTAAGCCACGGAGTGATACATATTAGGTGCATATTCCAGGCCTTGATTGTCGCCCCCGGCTTTGCAGCCAGCTAAAAGCGTTGCTGCCAGTAGCGTTATAAAACCAGTTTGTATGAATCGAGTTGATTTCATCATGATTAAAAATTCTTTTCGTTAACTTCTGAAGCTCCGTTTTCCTTCAGTATCCGGCTAATTTCTTCTTTGCTTAGTTTGTTGGATGCTAAATCAATAGCCATTACATGCTTGTCATCGGTACTGCGAATATCATAGGAGCGTGGCGTTTTATACGGCTTCATATCACTCACAATAAAGAAGGTTGCCACCATTCCTAAAGCCGAAAGAAGCACCGTTAATTCGAACGTAACCGGAATAAAAGGAGGCAGTGAAACAAAGTTTTTACCACCAATAATCATGGGCCAATCAAAACCCAACATCCAGATTTGCATCGTTAGGGCAAGGATGGTTCCTGTTAAACCAAACAGAAAGGCCGCGATAGGTAATCGTGTACGCTTATACCCCAAAGCCTCATCTAAACCGTGTACGGGAAAAGGAGTGTACACTTCGTGAATCTTCACACCCCTATCACGAATTCCGTCTACGCCATGAAGCAGGATATCCTCATCATCAAAAATACCTACTAAAAAATTTTCGCTTGTGCTGCTCATAGTTATTAATGCTTCTTTTCGGAAGATGATTTAATAATACTCTTAACCTCCGCCATGTTAATTACCGGGAAGAACTTTGCAAACAAGAAGAACGCTGTAAAGAAAAACCCGAATGTTAAAATATATTCACCCACATCATACAGGGTTGGGTAAAACATCGACCAACTGGAGGGCAGATAATCTCTGTGAATAGAGGTTACAATAATTACAAATCGCTCGAACCACATACCGATATTCACAATGATTGAGAGTACAAATGTGGCTACAATGTTGGTGCGAAGTTTCTTAAACCAGAATAACTGAGGCGAGATTACATTACAAGTCATCATAGACCAGTATGCCCACCAGTAAGGGCCGGTAGCGCGGTTATAAAACGCATAAAACTCGGAAGGAACCTGGCCGTACCAGGCCACAAAGAATTCGGTGATATAAGCAATACCCACAATCGAACCCGTAATGATGATTACAATGTTCATCAGTTCGATATGGTAAATGGTAATATAATCTTCCAGTTTGAAAACCTTGCGGGTTACAATCAGCAAGGTTAACACCATTGCAAAGCCTGAGAAAATCGCACCGGCCACAAAGTACGGAGGGAAAATTGTGGTGTGCCAACCCGGAACTACAGAGGTAGCAAAGTCGAACGATACAATGGTATGAACTGAGAGTACCAACGGAGTAGATAAGCCCGCCAGAATTAAAGCGACAGATTCGTAGCGCATCCAGGTTTTTGCCGCACCATCCCATCCAAAACTAAGTGCGTTGTAAATAGCGGCCCGGGTTTTATTACCCATACGAGTGGCGCGGTCTCTGATAACTGCAAAATCAGGAATCAAACCAATATACCAGAATACAAGCGATACTGTGAAATAGGTGGTAATCGCGAACACGTCCCAAAGGAGTGGCGAATTGAAGTTAGCCCACAGTGAACCCCAGGTATTGGGAAGCGGCAATACCCAATATAACCCTAACCACAAGCGACCCATGTGTACCAACGGAAAGGTGGCTGCACAAATAACCGCGAAGATCGTCATCGCCTCGGCCGCCCGGTTGATTGACATTCTCCACTTTTGGCGGAACAACAACAAAATCGCGGAAATAAGCGTACCCGCGTGACCAATACCCACCCACCAAACGAAGTTGGTGATATCCCACGCCCAACCTACGGTTTTATTTAATCCCCACATGCCAATGCCTTCCCATAACACAGTGGCCAGACAGTAAACACCAAACATCAAAAGAACAAGGGAGATGCTGAAAGCGGTCCACCAAAGTCTGGTTGGTTTGCCCTCCACTTGCCGGCTGATGTCTTCGGAAACGTCACGTACCGATTTGCCGCCAGTTATTAAAGTTTCGCGTACTGCTGAAGTTGCTTGCATACTTAATTTCGTATCAAATCCTTATTCAAAAAATTATGCGTTCTCTTTTTCTTTATCCTTATTTCTGATCTTGGTGAGGTAGAAAATGTTAGGTTTTACACCAATTTCTTCCAACACCCGATAAGCTCTTGGGTTATTGTATTTCTTATCAATTCCATAAGGACGATCCTTATCTAATTCAATCTGCAATAACTTACTGATTCTGCTTTCTGAATTGTTCAAATCACCAAACACAATAGCCCCGGTAGAACAAGAGGCCTGACACGCAGTAACTATTTCACCGTCTTGCACAGGTCTGCGATCTCTCTTAGCGGTTAGCTTACCGGACTGAATCCTCTGAACACAGAAAGAACATTTCTCCATTACACCGCGTGAGCGAACCGTAACATCAGGGTTCAACACCATCCGGCCCAGATCAGTATTCATAGCCGGGTTGGCTTGCGAAAACTGCTGATTGTCGTGGTACTTAAACCAGTTGAATCTTCTTACTTTATATGGGCAGTTGTTAGCGCAGTAGCGGGTACCAATGCAACGGTTATACGTCATCTGATTGAGACCTTCCGTGCTGTGGGTAGTAGCTGCCACCGGGCATACCGTTTCGCAAGGCGCGTTATTACAATGCTGACATAGCATGGGTTGAAATACTACCTCAGGATTTTCAGAAGCAATTTCTGCTTCTTTATAATTTTCAGGAGCCGCATCGCTGGTATAATAACGATCGATGCGTAACCAATGCATCTCTCTTCTATTGATTACTTCCTGCTTACCCACCAGAGCCACGTTGTTCTCAACATTACAAGCCACCACGCATGAACCGCATCCGGTACATGTATTTAAGTCGATGGCCATCCCCCAATGGTGATTTTTGTATTCATGCCCTTTCCACAAACTCAACGAGGAAGGATCTACTTTTTTATCCCAGGCTGTGACTTTAGCAGCATTCTCTTTCCAATATTCCGGGTTCTTATTATAATCGACCAAAAGTGATTCCTGAATCACATTTTCGCGACCCATGTAGGTTTGATGAATCTGAGTTTGTGCAATCTGAAAGGCAGTATCCGTTTTTTCTATAGAAACACCCGACAGAATACGGTAATTCATTACTTCGCCAACAGAAACCAATGGATAAGCATTCGCGCCAATGTTCTCGCCTACTTTTCCAACTTTTGTGCGACCATATCCTAACGCAACACCTAAGGTGCCGGGCGCCTGACCCGGTTGTACTAAAGCAGCAACTGAAATGGTTTTTCCGTTAGCCGTAAGGTTCACTAATTGGGTTCTTCCTTCCGCGTCATTTTCAATACCCAAAGCCGTGGCATCTTTTAAAGAGATCGTAACATAATGATCCCAGGTTGCCTTTGTTATGGGATCGGGTAATTCCTGAAGCAAGGGATTGTTTGCCTGCGAACCATTACCCAGACCACAGCTTTCGTAAAGCACTAATTCAAAACCTGAATTAGTTGCTTTATAAGTAGAGCTTATCGCAGAAAGTGCGCTCTCCACATTGGCTGAAAAAGCATACGTCTTGGTTTCTCCGGGAAGTTCATACACTCCGTCATAAAGGCACTTATCCCAGAAACTCTGGAAATCAACCCCTGCACCGGCTGTATAAAAACGGGTTCTCCAATATTCTTTCAGAAAGGTAAAATATTCGGTATTGCTCTCCCCAGCCCAAACCAACAAACTCTCTGCAGCTTGCCTTGTTTTGAACAAGGGGGTAATAGCGGGCTGCGACAAACTAAATGAATTCACTTTAGGTTCGGCATCACTCCAGGATTCCAGATAGTGATGATCGGGGGCCATGTGTGTTACTGCAGATGCGGTTTCATCGGGCGTAGACGATGTGGAAACCGCCAATGTCATCTTCTTCAGAGAAGCTTCCAGTACATCTCCTTTAGGGTGATCGTAAACCGGGTTGCAGTTAAAGAAAATAACTCCATCCACTTTTCCCGCCTGGGCATCAGCAACGAAAGCCGACATTTCTTCGTCATTTCCTAAACGGAAATTAACAGGAGAACCCGGTAGAATGGTTGTACCATAGCTGCCCAACAAATTATTGATTGCATTAACAACAATCTGAACAGACTTATCATTGGATCCACATACTACTAATGCATTTCCAGCATTTGCTTTTAATTCAGCAGCCGCTTTTTCGAGATAAGCAATTTTATCTATGCTTTTGGCTCCATTGCCCGCCAGGATATTATAAATCTGAGCTACCACCAAGCCTTCCTGCGAGGGCTTAATCATAGAACGATAGTCTGCATTAGCACCCGTGAGGGACATGTTAGATTCGAACTGATACAGGCGTGACATCTCCCGTTTGTCATCCGTTACCTCTCTGTTGACAGCAAATTGTTTCGAAAATTCTATCGGAGATAACCAGGTACCCAGGAAATCGGCACCCACACTTACTATTACTTTCGCCTTGCTGAAATCATAGGAAGGAATCAGAGCCGTTCCAAAAGATTCTTTATTCGCCTTTAAGATTCCATAGTTAGAGATAGAATCATATTGAACGTGCGCTGTGGTTGGATACTTTGCTTTAAATTTATCAATAGCAGCTTTTGTGCTGGGGCTTAAAATTGTATTGCTTACAATTCGTATCTGTCCGCCTTTAGCAGCTATTTCATTAAGCTTAGCTATAACCTCTGAGTCAATGGTTTCCCATTCGGCATTCGCGTTATTAATTTTTGGTCCGCGCAAGCGATAGTTATCGTATAAGGATAATACAGACGCCTCCACCTGTGCATTCGTACCGCCCTTCGTCACCTTGGAAAGACTATTGCCTTCTATTTTAATCGGACGACCATCCCGCACTTTCACTACAATGCTGCAATAATCTCCTCCATTTACATAGCTGGATGCATAGTAATTGGGAATTCCCGGATCGGCATCGACCGGCTTATTAATATAAGGTATTGCTTTACGGATGGGAGCTTCGCAAGCCGCCAGCGAAGCTGCGGCTACACTAAATCCCATCATCTTAAGAAAATCTCTGCGCGAATGACCGGGGTCATCCTGCATGGCCAGATCCACAAACTCGTTATTGGCATTTTTAATAAAAGCCGGATCGTTCTTAAGTTGAGGTAATCCTTTCCAGTATGTCTTATTTGTATTGCTCATAGATTCAAAATCCAGTCGAGATCAATTAAATTAATTAATAGTGGCACTTGGCGCATTCCAATCCACCAATGTCCTCCACTTTCATAGCCTTTTTGCTGTTGTGAAGTTCAATTAGTTTATCGTAGTACGCATTTCCTTTCGTGTTTACATCGGTCTTGCGATGGCAATCAATACACCAGCCCATGGTGAGTAATGAATATTGTTTCACCACATCCATCTCTTGAATGGGGCCGTGACAAGTCTGACACTCCACACCCGCCACGTTTACGTGCTGCGAGTGGTTGAAGTAAGCCAGATCAGGAAGATTATGAATTCGCACCCACTCGATAGGCTTTTGCTTGCCGGTATACGATCCTGTGCTTGGATCGAACCCGATGGCCGCATAAATTTTCGCGATCTCGCCCGTACCGGTGTTGGTACCCTCTTTAATTTGAGAGTGACAATTCATACAAATATTAGCCGATGGAATATTGGCCTGCTTGCCTTTCAAAGCTCCGGTATGACAATACTTACATTCAATTTCAAACTGCCCGGCATGTATTTTATGCGAGAATGCAATGGGTTGCTTGGGTTGATAGTTTTGCTGGATACCTACTGAATACAGTCCGTCAATAACAGTCTTGAAAGTGATGGATGTAACCAGAAATACCACCAGGAAGATAAACCCAGGACTGCGGACAATCGTGTTAAAGGTATACTTGGAATGAACTACCTCCTGATCCTCTTCACTTAAGTCCTTCTGATCGAGATACTTCTTTAATGCATTGATAATAAGGGTGAGAATAATAAGCAGTAGTAACAGGATTACGATCATCCCGATAAGGATGGCATTGAGATACCCAGCCGGTACTCCGGCTTGTCCGCCACCGTCTGCGGTTGTTGCTGTGGCAGTGGGGGCATCTACTTTTTCAGCTTCGGCCTTTACATAGGCCAGAATGCTCATGATCTGGTCGTCTGTATAACTGGTGAAAGCCGTCATCTGGCTCTTGTTATACTCTTCGTAAATTTTTACAGCGTACGCATCGCCACTGGCAATAACTTTTGCTGGATTACGCACCCAGGCTTTAATCCAATCAAGGGAGGGAACCCGGGTTTCCACACCCGCCAGGGCCGGCCCAACTAATTTTTGCTTTACCCGATGGCAGGATTTGCAATTACCATTAAATAAGGCTTCACCGGCACTGATAATAGCGGGATCAGTTGAGATATCCTGAGCGAAAGAACTTAGACTAACAGAGAGGGTGAAAACTACGAAGGTTAGAAAGGTAACGGGACCAGATAATCTTTTCTTCATCGTGACGCGTTTAGGGTAGCCGCTTTTTTACGGAATCGCACAAATCTACACGCCAAATGCATTATTTCAAACTTATTTTAATGTACGAAGAAATTATTTTAATCGCATATAAATCCTGAAGTGGGTGCACCCAATAAATGACAAGATGATCTTGATTCCATTTTGTAACTTAACCATGGAAATCGAAAACGCTATTTAGAATAAGTTTAAACTATTGATAGTATTCAAGTTAATCCTTCCGAAAAGCAATGACCCCTTTCGAATATGTTAGCGTGCTCATTTCCATTGTTTTAGGTCTTGGAATAACCCAAATAGTTTCTGGCCTGGCCGATATTATCCATCAGTGGAAGTCTGTTAAACTCTACTGGCCTCATCTGTTATGGATCCTGTTTGTTTTTTTTCTACACATACAGGAGTGGTGGGTACTCTATGATTTAAGGGGCCGGAGTACGTGGAGTTTACCAGCCTTTTTAATTATTATTCTTTATCCTATCAATCTGTTCATTTTTGCCCGAATACTTTTTCCGGCCAACGGTAATTGTGATGGTATCGATTTTAAAGTTTTCTATTTCGAGAATTTTAAGAAATACTTTACATGGGCGGTAATCCTTATAGCCTTATCCCTGGCTGACAATATATTATTCAATGGATACACCTGGGAGGATCAACCTGTTCAGATAGGGCTCCTTGTATTTCTTTTATTTCTTGTTTACCGGGGCTTTCAACAAGAATGGCTGCATAAACTTACGGTTATCGTACTAACGGTGTTATTATTTGCCAGTCTATCCCTGGCAAACTGGACACTCAGCAATTAGAGGGTTAGATCCCTAATTTATGTTGAAAAACTCCCGCAATGCTTCTTGCGCGGGTTTTTATTTCATCTGCACGTAAGCCCGTAAATTTTTCGTCAATCGTTTCGGTAAAAAGTGTTAACCACCGAGTGAAGTGTTCGGCCTTCAGTGCCAGGGCCATATGTTTTTGAAAAGGATTTCCCTGATAACTTTGCTCACCTAACATCATAGACGACCAGAAATTGTACATGACAGGCAGATGCTTTGGCCAATCTACATGGGCAAATACAGGACCTATTAAAGTATCTGCTTTCACTTTTTCGTAAAAGGTATTTACCAGCAGGATAATATCATTGCGATCGGTTATTTCTTTCATGTCGATTATTCAAAACAAATATACTGAGGTCATTCACTTAAATCTTTCGCGATGCAAGGTTAAGAATCTGCCGACTGGTAATGGTATGATTAGCCTCATAATTCTGACTGCCAAAGAAAAATAGCTTCGCGACAAATTCATTAGTATGCAAGCTAGCTTTATTCAATTTCTGATGAATCCACGCAAGTGGTGGATTCCCATTACTCTTATTTTAATAATAAGTTTAACGGGTGTTGCCCTGATAGGCTATGAAACTTACTATAAAGCACCTCCTATTCCTGATTTTGTCAGTGAAAGCGGTGAATCGGTATTTTCCCAGAAAGACATTCTGGATGGCCAGGCTGTATTTCAGAAATATGCGTTAATGGAATATGGAAGTATGTTTGGCGATGGCGCCAATCGTGGGCCTGACTACACGGCTGAAGCTCTTCACCAGATAGCTTTTCATATGCGCGAATTCTACGCCAATCAACCTGACATGACAAAAATGGCATGGCATGGAGCAAACACAATAGTTCAACAAGAAATTAAGGAGAATAAATACTCACCTTACAATAATCAGGTGAAACTTACTGCCGCACAAGCCTACGCATGCGAACAACTCACCCTATATTATCTAGATATTTTTAAAGGCACCGGGAAAAAATCATTTGCGCCAGCCAACTACATCAAAAACGATGCTGAGATCAGGCAACTCTCTGCCTTCTTTTATTGGGGATCCTGGGTATGTGGTGTTGAGCGGCCTGGAAAAGATTATAGCTACACACACAACTGGCCCTATGACCCGGATGCAGGCAACACCCCTTCACCTTCTGTTATCATCTGGACGATTGTGGGATCACTGGGACTTATGCTTGGCCTGGGCATTGTGCTCTACTATCATGGTCGTCTTGAAAAATTAAATGATTTTGCGTACACCGAAAACTCTGGTCCGCTTATGACGAGAGAGGGTGTTTCAAAATTTCAACCTACGGCATCTCAACGGGCAACCTATAAATACTTCTATGTTGCTATTTTACTTTTTATTGTTCAGGTGTTGGCGGGGATTTTAACAGTCCACGATTTTCTGAATTTCACTACGTTCTTTGGCTATGACCTGCGCGACATTCTTCCGATAACCATTACGCGGAGCTGGCACGTACAACTTTCTATTCTCTGGATTTCAACCTGCTGGATTGGGGCATCACTTTTCATTGCACCCATTTTATCACCGCAAGAACCCGCCAATCAACATTCCATGATCAATTTTATTTTTGTATTGATCGTGATTTTGGGAGTTGGCTCTATGGTGGGGATATATGCCGGGCCTCTTGGCCTTTTCAAAAACTGGTACTGGTTTGGCCATCAGGGATGGGAGTATGTTGAGCCTGGCAAATTATGGCAAGGTTTACTCTTTGTAGTGCTGGCTACCTGGTGTATAACTTTATACAGAGCCCTTAAGCCCGCAATCAAAATTGGTCAGCCGTGGCAATTGCCTAATTGGCTTGTCTATTCTACCGGCAGCATTCTTGTTCTATTATTATCTGGATTTGTGGCAACGCCAAAAACCAATTTCGTTATCGCTGATTTCTGGCGTTGGTGTGTGATTCATATGTGGGCAGAAGCATTCTTCGAAGTATTTACTACTGTACTTGTTGGTTACTTCATGGTGTTAATGGGCTTAGTAAGCCGGCAAGCAGCCATTAGAGTAATCTACATTGCCGCATTGTTATTTCTTGGATCGGGTTTATTAGGTATCTCACACAATTTCTATTGGAATGCAAAACCTGTTGGCACAATGGCGCTAGGATCGGTCTTCTCAACTTTGCAAGTCATTCCTTTGATCTTACTCACTCTGGAGGCTTGGCGATTTCAAAAGTTACCATCCGTGGTCGAGTCTTCTTTATCGAATGGCAAGGGTACCCACAATAAAAAATTTGGAATGCCCGAAGTGTTCTTGTTTCTGATTGGTGTAAACTTCTGGAACTTTTTTGGTGCTGGAGTGATGGGCTTCATCATCAATCTGCCTCTGGCAAACTATTACGAACATGGCACTTATTTAACCGTGAATCACGGACATGCTGCGCTCATGGGAGTTTACGGTAATCTTTCAATCGCCACAATTATTTTTTGTTGTCAACTGATTACAAAAAGTGAGTACTGGAAAGCAAAAGCATTGCGCATCTCGTTCTGGTCTATCAACATTGGTTTGCTGCTGATGGTGCTTCTGGATCTGTTTCCTGCCGGTATCTTGCAATTTCAGGCAGTGGTAGAAAAAGGGCTTTGGTATGGTCGCTCTGCCGAATTCATCGATAGTGATTCATTCCAAATGCTGACGTGGATGCGAATTATTGGTGGAAGCATCTTCGTTGTTGGTGGGGTTGTGCCCCTAACGTGGGCGATTAGCTCGGTGGCCCGGCACTTTAAAAAAACTCCTGCCCACGCCTCTGCTAAAAGAAGTGAAGCAATTCCCCAAATCAGTGAAATCTAATATCATTTCATAATTTCTATAATCTTAAAACTACTCATGCAACAATCTCTTCATTCGTTTCACATTCCGGTAATGGGTTTGGCATATACCGTTGACTCTCCTATTAAGGTAGCCCGATTTGGAATTCCCTCCGTGATGTCCATCATTGAAGACAGACTTATAGAAATGATGCGAAAACACTATTATGAATTTCTTCATGAAGAATATGTTCCCATTCCCACCCACGAAATAGATTATCGCGCAAAGCGAATTACAGACTATCTTAATCTGGTTGCAAGAATTGTAAACGATCAGATTGAAAATCTCAAATCCTCTGCCTTCAAAACTGGCAACGAATTGGCTAAATACTTTGAAATGCTGCCTACGCAAAGCAAATTAAGGGAACTGTATTTTCAAATGACTTGTACTACAGATGAATCTGAAAAAACATCCCTTCAACAGTATCTAAAAAGTCAGGTTACACCGGGAAGCATTGATGTTAACATTATGACAAAACTGGATGGAGTTTCTAAGAATAAAGGGACCTTAAAAGAAGATGGTACAGAAGCCGTTTCCGCATTGCGGGGATATGCAATGAGTAAGCTGAGTAATTCTTCTATAGTTTTTTCTGCTGGTCTCAACCCAAGGCTATTCACCTATCTCGAAAAATTTACTGCTTTTGACGCCACCGACTGGGGCGTGTTTACAAAAAAAATAGTAATCAAGGTAAGTGATTACCGTTCGGCCCTTATACAAGGCAAATATCTTGCGAAGAAAGGCCTTTGGGTAAGTGAATTCCGCCTCGAATCTGGACTAAACTGTGGTGGACATGCCTTTGCCACCGATGGATACTTGATGGGACCTATCCTAGAGGAATTTAAAACCAAAAGGGAAGAGCTTTTAGCAACACTCCACGCCATTTACAATCCAGTTGTTAAAGCTAAAGGCATGGTTGCCTTTGACGCACCCCATCCCATAAAAATTACAGCGCAGGGAGGAATAGGAACATCCGAAGAAAATGAATTGCTCTTTGAGCAATATGGAATCGATAGTACAGGCTGGGGCACACCCTTCCTACTTTGTCCGGAAGCAACTACGGTTGATCAAAACACTTTGCAGGTATTGAGCCATGCTACCGAAGGCGATGTTACCCTAAGCAATAATTCGCCCTTGGGGGTTCGCTTTCATTACTTAAAAGGAACAACTTCCGAAACAGAAAAGCTGAACAGAATTAAGATAGGTAGGCCGGGTAGCCCTTGTACCGAAAAACATTTGGCCTTCAATACTGAGTTTACTGCAGAACCGATTTGTACAGCCTCACGGAAATATCAAAGTTTAAAAACGGAGCAGTTAAAATCGCTGAACTTACCAGAAGGGGAATACACTAAACAACTTAATGATGTGCATGCTAAAGAATGCCTATGTGTAGGCCTTAGCAACTCTGCCAGTTTAGAGTACAAGCAACCTTTTCTAAAAAAATTAACAAACGTAACCATTTGTCCGGGGCCTAACATCGCCTATTTTTCAAAGGTTGTATCGCTGGCACAAATGACGGATCATATCTACGGCCGTACTAATCTCCTTCATGAAGTACATAGACCCCACATGTTTATAAAAGAATTGGATTTGTATATCAATTACCTAAAGGAACAAGTGAGCAATGCGGGGGAGGATGAGAAACGCATCCTGTATTGCATAAAGTTTTCAGAAAATCTGCTAGAGGGAATTAAGTATTATAAGTCAATTGGAATAAGCTCAAAAAACCCTTCTTTTTTAATAAGCTTAATTAACGGAGAGAATCAAATAAATAGCTTGATGGAATGCTTTCAGAAAGTCAGTGATCCAACCAGCATACAACACCACAAAATTCAATAAGTCTATCGCAACTTTGAACGCAGCCGCACCCGGGTTACCAGAATGATTAAAGTAATAAAGTACAAAAGTATCCCTGCTCCGGTTAGTATACCGCTTATTCTTCTACAGTCCGTACTTAAAAAAGAATCAGCAACTAATCTCAGTAAGAGCGAACCTTGTACGAGAAATAGCCATCCATATAATATGGGATGATACGGTTTGGACGTGAAACCCAAAACCCCTGGTAAAATAATAGGACCATGGGCAAAGATCATGGCAAAGGTATAGCCAATAAAAAACGTGTGAAGCAGCATATCGTACGAATAAACCGAGTCACTTAAAAAAAACAATAAGACACCATTGCAGATTAGCCAACCATTGGCAATCAAAAGGGCAATAGATGAGAATCTGGTAAGTCCCTCTTTACGAATCCCTATCCGAATTACATCATGGCGGAGCATCCAAAGCCCAATGCCCATTAATGCTGTTCCCGAAAAATATTTACCAAAACCATGAAAGAGTATGATCAAACCCATCACAAACAAAGCGAGCAAACTTACCAAGAGGTATTTGTTCTTGCTCGTAACGGGTAAAAATTTCGATAACTCCAAACGCTCCGCTGTTATGGTAAATAGAACAAAGCCCATCCACCAGGGGAAGGCTGCCGGATAAAATTGTTTATCCAACAACATAGCATTTCCAACTACCAGCAAACATGCACCAGCTACCATTCCCAACACAGAATAATCGCGGGGATGTTTATACAGATAATAGAATTGAATAATTAACAAGCCAATACCACCCGCCATTAAAAAGTAGAGACCCCAGGTATAATAACCTGGTATGGCCATGATCAGGCTCAGGGCACTAATAAGGGGTACCCCAAGAGCCAGATTCTTTTTTAGAGGAATTGCCTTTTCGAGTGCAATAAGTGTTGTTAAAAAACCGCCAACCATAATCGCACCATGATGCACGGCTAAAGGCGTTATAGGCAACTCCCACCCAATCCGAATCAACCCCGCCCACATGCCAGCAATTAAATTAATAATAGCCGCGAGCATAAAAGGTATCCGATAGGTAACCACGGGAATACTATTAACTTATAGGTCCTTCTTTCGAAAAATACGCAAAGCCAGCAATAAAGGGACTGCTACCCATAAGGATAGAATGGTTGATGAAAACAAAACGCCCATGTTACTGCCAAAAAAATTCTTATAAAACGCGCCTGTATAACCCATTAGGGCAGAGATATCGAGTTGCAATAACATTATAATTCTAGCCAGGTCTACCGGATTAAAGGAAATAAGTGTTAAGGTTACCTTCTCCAGTGGATAATCACTGAACGTATAAATTGTCCAAAGAACCAGACCATCATAAATCAATGAAAAGTAAAACCAAAAGAGCAAGGCAATACCAATTGCTTTTGATTTGTCGCGAGTAAGTACAGAAGATAAAAATGCAAGGGAAACAAATACAAGTGTAAGGAACACTCCGGTAACTAAAAGGGAGATTACATTTTGTCCGGCCCCAAAAATAACAAAAGGCACCCCCACCCCGATTAAATAGGCAATACACAGCGAGGAGGCCACAGCCACATATTCACTCAAAAAGATAACCTTTCGGTTGATGGGTTGCGCCAGCATTAGTTCGATAAATTCGTACGAACTAAAAAAATGAATTGTGGTGAACACAACACTAACTAAAGGCACAACCATCAGTACAATATTCATCAGGCTTAATACCACTTTTCCAAAATCACTGTCTAACTGAAAAAGGGCAAGGGTACTTAGTAACAGGAACCCGGTATAGAAAAGTATAAAACGGGTTCTTAAAATGTCGCTAAAGACGTATCGGATTACGCGTGTCATACGTGTTCGGTTATAGAAGATAATAGTTCTTTCTGTTTGATCAGCGTGGTTACCGCTTTATTTAATTTGGTTTCGTTCGTCTCGTGTTTAAGCGTTTCAATTGAGTTGTTGTATTGAATCTTTCCTTCAAAAATGTAAATCATTTCGGTAGCCAATTCATCAAGATCGCTGAGGATGTGCGAAGTAATGATCAGCAACTTGCCCATGCGTCTTTCATGAAGTATTTTTTCTTTCAAAATCTCTACGGAAATGGGATCGAGTCCTGCAGTTGGCTCATCGAGAATAAGAATGGGTGCATGAAATAAGAATGCGAGGGAAGCGCTTACTTTCTGGCGGGTACCCCCCGATAAGGTATGCATCTTTTTATCATACATCTTATAGAGCTTAAAAGCATCAATCAACTCCTCATCAACAGCTTTTATCTCCTGCCGGATCGTCTTCATCATGTCAATCAACTCACCAATACGCATGTTCTCAGGGTATCTACCGATTTGGGGCATATACCCAATGTCTTCGCGGTACTTCCATTCGTTGGCAATATTTTTTCCTTTAATATGGATGGTACCCGAAGTGGGGCGCACCAGTCCAAGAATACTTTTGATAAGCGTAGTTTTACCCGAACCATTAGGCCCCACCATAGCGTAACTCTTGCCTTTGCTCAAACTCAGCGTAACCTGATCAAGCGCTGTTAGGCGGCCAAAATTCTTCGATAGATTTTCAGTTATAATCATAAGGCTTCATGGCTGGTAAATGATCCATTAAATTTTCAGGGGTAATCACAGGAATCGCTTTTTCGGCCCGATCGAGCAGGAACACCAGAAAGCTACGCCACAAAAGAACGGCCGTTGGCATTCGCTCTACAATCATTCCATACATGCTAATGGGTCGATAGGGCACATCCCCAATCTGATCGCGATTGAGGTCATATCCTTCATACCGATCCCAGTAATTACTTTCGATTTTATTTAACACAAGACTGCCGTTGGTCACCAGGTCAAAGGTGTTTTGTTGAAAGTTGTTTCGCTCAATCACATTATCATCGCAACTGGCTTGCAACTTAAAGGCATATCCATTTCGGATGAACCTATTCTCAAGAACTTGATTTCGGCTGCTGCCTTCCATAACGATTCCAATAGAATTCTGTTCAAATTCATTTCCAAAAATGTAAGAATCACGAATATCTTTAAGCAAAAGGCCATACGAAGCAGAGCCCCAATTATGAATAAAATGATTATTAATCATTTTAACGCCTTTAGTATACATAACGGCCACTCCTGAACCATTATTAATAAAGGTGTTGTTCCGGTATTCATCATTATGCGAAAACATAAAGTGAAGGCCATACCGCATATTCTCTTCGCTATAATTATCCGTTATAAGAGTATTGGTAACAAACTCAAAATAAATACCATCGCGGTGGCCCCTAATTCTATTCTTATTAATTGTAATGTACTCGCATTTCCAAAGGTGTATGCCATTGCCAATCTGATGCTCGGCTTTAGCGGCTGATTTTAAATCATTTTGCTCTATCCATATGTTAGATGAATTGGCGAGGTAGATTCCGAAAAAAGTATTCTCGAATCGATTATTAAGAATTTTCACATTCCGGCAATCCAACAGTTTGATGGCTGCCTTGTCGTCCATACTGCCAATGCCCGTATCAATAAACTGTAATCCTTGTATTACAGCACCCGTTGTGTGAACCGTGAGTATCTCAAACTTATTATCGCCACTTAGCGTGGGATAATTTTCTCCAATCAGAAAAATAGATTTTTCGAGAATAATGTTTCCTTCCTTATAGATTCCCGGAAGGATGAGCACCGTATCGCCCGCTTCGGCCTTTGTTATCCCTTGCCTAACACTTTTTATAGTTTCGTTCGCCCCTACCCGTATCGTTTTAGCGTAGGCAGATAAAAAACTTATCCCTATTAAAATGACTGTTAAACTTCTCTTCATTTTGTGTGGCTTCAAAAAGAGAGAAAAGAAATTCACTTAAACTGAGTCTGTACTTCGCCCCAGCTTAACCAGATACCCTTCCAATCTTTATTATACTTATCATATGATATTTCATCTTCAAATGCTGCAATCCCGCTGGCCATAGGCGTACGGATTTTCGCAGACTTTGCATACATGGCATGCCGCGCTTCAATAAATTGCCCGGGGTTATCATAGTTGATCACTAGCGTGTAGGCTAAATTATCAGGTGATTCGTAGTTGGAATGATAAAAATCCAACATACAGTTCAAATCATCAAACTTATACACTTTGCCTTTTTGCGTAACCAACTCAGCGCCAAACCTGTTATCCATCAGAGTCATTTTGCACGTATAGCATGCATCCACTCCATATTGAAGAGGTTCGGGTTTAACACTGCAGGCAACTGCCAGCAAAACACATACAACGACTACCCCTTTGTTCATGACGTTTTTTTGTTGGTTTTAATTTCAAACACCAGCGTTCCGATAATTAAAGCAGTAGCTCCTACAAAAATCCATCCCCCAATATCGGGTCCTGAAAAAGCTGTAAAATTTAATAATTGCTTTGTGCCAATAAGGGGTGGCTGGTACGTCATACCCGGAATGTTAATGGCAGCCGTGGGATCTAAGTTATGTCCATAATCATACCCCCACATGTAAAAATCCACGAGGGCCGCAATGCCGGTAGAAACAAGAAGCAGGACAAAGGCCCAAAGCATAAATCGCTTATTGATAATGACCGCGAGGATACCAAAGCCAATCAAAAAACCAACTATGTAAATCATATATTGAAACTCAGGGAACATCTCCACTTCAATATGCTTCATACCAATGTAATGGTTAAGCGCACTGATTATTTTAACATCTCCTGTAATTGTATTAATCCAAATATCCATTTCCAATCCTTCCGGGTATTGCGGAGCCCACATTAAAATTTGCCAAAGTGGAACAAAGTAAGCGCTAATCATCAGCAAGCTGGCCACCGTAAGTAAAATTCTGGAAATAGGTTTTAGCGAAGTCATGATAAATGTTGTTTTTAAATTTTGTCCCGTTCT
>JAEUUB010000740.1 GCA_016787745.1 Cyclobacteriaceae bacterium | reverse complement strand
TACATTCGTTTTGCTGTATGGTGGAAACAAACTGTCAGCATCCGCGCTAAAGGCTCATGTTATAATTTATAATCGCTGGGGCGGGAAAGTGTATGAAAGTGCCGATTATCAGGATGATTGGGATGGGAAGAATGTGGAGGCAGGAGTTTATTATTATTCGGTTGAGGTGGAAGGGGAGGCTACCTGCAAAGGATGGGTGCATGTAGTTAAATAGGCTGAAATGTTGGACGTGTGAGGTTGCTGAGTTACAAATTAAGCCTGGTGAAAATTTATAATGCCGGAAGGATATAAGGATCCATCTCGTGTCTGTAAAATGGAGGAATAGGCTCTCCCTCTTTGTACTTCCCGATCAATTTTTTAAAGTTTCGCTTTGTGTAAGGATGGAAGCGTGAATATCTTACCGCAAAAAGCACCCCTTCAGTAATAAAGTAAACCAGTCCGCTCACATACATTAATGCTCCAACAGGTCCGATAATCGAAGGGCTGGCTAATAGTAGCAGGCCCCCGGTTATAATCACCAGCGAAGCCCCACCGTTGATTATCGCCTTATTAACTTTTGGCTTAAATTTAGTACGTTTGATGATGAATAGCCTTGCCAACGCCCTGGTGGAATCATCAAACGTTTGATTCCAAAATTCCTCATCCGATGAAAGTTTAGAGTGGGGTTCCTGTGCCAGCAAGGATTCGCCTATAAACAATAAACACGAAAGTAAAATTACAATCTTCAAGAGTAACAATTATTTTACCTCAAAAGTAAAAGATCCTTTTTGTTCATAGTTAATGTTGGTAAAATCCTGATTTCCTGGAAAGGTAGTTGAAGTGGCTCGGCAATGCTTTTGAAAGAGATCAAAGTTAGTATTGCCGTCATTGATTACGAATAATACATATTCCAATACAGGTATTCTCTTTTGCCCCATGTTATTTACTCCCAAATCCAAGGCGGCTTCGAAGTTGCCCTGAATATCTCCTGGTGGAAGAAAGTTTATGCAATAAACGCCACGTTGCTTTGGCACTAAACCGAGTTTGAATTTATATTGATTAGCGTCATAAACGAAAGTAAAGGGACTAAATGTTTCGCCAATAAACGGAACTGTGCCTGTAACGGGAACAAAAGTGAAAAAGTCAGTTGCGCTCGGTTGATCACCCATGATAATATTTGAATTGATAAATTTAAAAAGGCCGACTTTAGATTTAAAGTCAAAGTTTTTAATTACGTACTCATCGGTAGTTTTATATTCAGAGAATACTTCTGAAAAATTTGCAGTTACCCATATTGTATCGCCCAAAAAAATTGTTGATGATAGAGGTGTAATAGTAAACGGAATGCTTAGCGTAATAGGAACAAACTCAGGCTCCTTTTCCTGCTCACATTGAAAAGCGGAGCTAACAAATAAGAGCAAAAGTAACAGGCTCTCAAAACCTGTTACCTTATTGATGTTACCAGCCATAGCTTGAAACTAAAGTATTAACTTGTGTGGCTTGACTGTTGCTATTCGTGCTTAGTATGTTACTTTTTAAGGTCTGTACTGTTGTAGCTGAATTAGTATAGCCTCGAAACATTCCGCTCATGGAATAACCAGAAACCTGATCGGTAATTGCAGTAGATGTTGGTTCACCAACATCAGTCATGTCATGCAACATTCCCCATGGAATCCAACCCTCGTAAAGGGTGGATGAAATCTGGCGAATAGAATAAGTATCGCTACGCTTTTGGTTTTCTAGGAAATCCCGCTCTTTGTTAAATATTGTTTGATAAGATTGATATTTAGTTCTATTAAAAGTACCGCCAATGTAATTACCCCAGCTTTCTCCAACAGCAATCCGGCCCGAACCTGAAGTTGTCTTATTACCATATCCGCCATTAGTTACTATATAAGCAATGTATGATGCCCAGTAAGAATTGCCCACTTTATCGTAATGCTGGCTGTGTGCAAATTCGTGAAAGAAGGTATTATTTATAACATCAGCATTTCTTGTTGTACTGCCGCTGCCTTGTAAACGAAGCGTAATATCCGGCAACCAGTTTTCTACTAGTTTTTTAGTTTGGGCCGTGATTGTAGGTAGATCATGGCTGATAGCTTGATTCAATGCAGAAGTGCCAGCAATGGCACGAAGCATAGGAGCAGCGGCTGCTTGTGTTACCGCTGACGATATCCATACATTTAGTGAATAGTAAGGACCAGGCAAGCCATTGGCTAACGAATACTGCTTCATATCAAAATGGGTATTCATACAATGTGCAGCTGCCCACTGTAAGGCTCCATAAGTATCGGCATTTGAATTATACCCTATGTTAATATTTATCCCTTGCATAGCTGCTTCGCTAAATAATCCACACTCCTTTTCCAGTGCTTGCGCATATTCCCAGAATTTTAACAACCCACTAATACCACGCACGGTTATGCTGTTATTGCGAAACTTAACAACAATGTTTGCTTTTTTATTGTATGATTTTGGGATAGCAAAGTAGCCAGTTTCATTCGTATAAGTAGATGCTAACTTAAAAAACCTACGTGCTTTTACTTCAACATACTTTACAGGCACCATGACATTGCCAATACTGTTATCAGCTACTTTTACATAGCCATAAGGATTAACCTGGGTTCGACTCGATGTGTTGTCTACATCGATCATCTCGTCAGCGAAACCACTAATTCTTAATGCTTCGTTGTATAGTTCTTTAAGATTAATACCTTCTGCAAGCAATTGCTTAGTAACTTTTACATATAAGTCTTCTGGTCCACCAGCTTTTTGTCTTAAATAAATTCTGGGACTGGAATTGCAAATATAGGCTTGTCCATATTCATCGTAGCAGTATCCATCACCTGGATCGGGAACCCATGGATCCCACACGGGATCCTGTTCGTCACCGGCATTTTCATCAAATAAGAAAACCTGATTTAATATAGTGTATGGTACGGAAGTTGGTAAACTATAATTGGCAGGAACTAATGTGTATTGATAGGTAATGGCACTCGTGGGCAGCGAAGGATCCTGAAAATACTCTCCCGAATTGGTGATATCCTGATCAAGTGGCATATCATAAAGATCATAACCCCAGTTATGAAGCGTAATCAGTTGATCTTCATTTTGAGGCGCAAAGCGTACATAGTTATGAGTTGTAGATGGGATGTCCGCCAAAGTGCGACCGGAAGATACATTTTTTTTCAAAACATTTTCTAAAGCCACCTTCATATTGCCTGCTGTAAAAGGATTGGAGTTTACGACAGACAATTGAGTTTTATGATCTTCAGGTACTGCTGGCTCAACTTTGTCAATGGGTTCTTCGCACGCTAGCAAGGCTAGAAAAAATAGAATTATAATTAGTGGCTTGCGGGGGGGGGGGGGGTATGTTTCCTCATAAATTTGAAATTTGTTTGTCCAAGCTACAACCCAACTATTTTTTGAATTTTATCAAAAGTAACATTTTATTACACTCAATTTAAAAAATGCCTATTGTGTTTTAATCGTACAAAAAAATGAAATTGGCAATAAATTTTTACTTCAGATGGACATAGTAGTATTATGCCAATTTCAAATTTCTTACCCTTAGTAAGGTATTATTCCGAAATCATACATTCAATATTATTCTCAAATATTCCAATTCAAAACTGAAAATAAATAAACGGCTGCACCCCTGCCGATTGGGTTTGAATAATTAAAAGGATGATTGTTAAAACAACGGCAGCTTTTCCGGTCAAAGGAATTTTCGTCATCCAGGCCTCTGCTTTTCTTTCGGTACCTGCCGGAATGAAGTGAAGCCCATATCCCAACACCATTAAAAACACTACACTTCTATATCCATAAACAAAGTCGAAAAATACCTGCGGGGTAAAATGACTGAAGATTTGTGTTATCATTTGCTGCGCTACATCCAGCGAATTAGCCCGGAAGAAA
>JAEUUB010000163.1 GCA_016787745.1 Cyclobacteriaceae bacterium | reverse complement strand
GTTCACTTCTTTGTGGTTTGTGAGACGCACACGAGCTACTTTACGCATTGCTGAATTAGGCTTTTTTGGAGTAGTTGTGTACACACGAGTACATACTCCTCTACGCTGAGGGCAAGAATCAAGAGCTGGCGACTTTGACTTGAAGGTCAATTTCTTCCGGCCTTTTCTTACAAGTTGTTGAATGGTAGGCATTTATATAATTTATTTAAACCCTTCAAAAATAAGGACTGCAAAGGTATTTAAAGTAAAATAGGATACAAAACCTTGTTTGAGAATTTTTGAGCCGATCTTAAGCAGCCTCGACCCGACTGTGAAAAATACTGTTAAAAGGGTGTTTTAAGCCTCAAAAGAGCGATATTCTGGCCCCTCCCTTTCTGAGTGAAAATCCTTCTGATTGGGGTTAAAACCTTTCAATAAGAGCATATTTTGAGCCCATAGCTTTTTATTGGCCAATTTTAAATAACAACGACAATTGAGCGCTGAGATTATAATACTTTTCACCTTTAAGATAAGGATCGTTTGATACCTCTTTTACATCAACATTTGGAATGTAGAAGCCATCAAAACTTGCACTGATCCGTTTAGAAACGGAATAACGAAAAGAACCAGTAGCTCCAACAAATGCGCGACTTACTACAGGCAATTCCCAATCATGAAAACCTGATGATGTTTCTGCTTCTGTCTGGTTATCTCTGAAATCTTTATAGAAATCACGCCTATAAAAAAATCCCAAATTGAACTGAGCTTTAGTCCCTACTTCATAATACAGCGTTATCGGCACATTGATGAAAGGTCTAACTCCTTCCGTAAAGGTGAAAGAGGGAAAATATATCCCCGAAAGAATTGAAGAATTTACTCCGATTCGTTCATACATTTTCAAATCCCATTCAGCACCAATTGAGAGAGACTGGGTAGATGGATTTCTAACTTTCGTTGATTTATTAATTAACTGATTATTTCCGGTGGCTATAATTAAATTACTTGGAAGAAATTTATTTTGCGCACTTGTTAAAAGTGAAATACTTAGGAGTATAACCGAAAGGATTA
>JAEUUB010000064.1 GCA_016787745.1 Cyclobacteriaceae bacterium | reverse complement strand
TTCCCTTTTGGGATGAAACCGGAATTCAACGTTATAAAATAAGAATCAGAGGGGGATCCTCTTCCTTTGGAGTAGGGGGAACAACGGAACCCTTGCTGTTAATTGATGGTATACCCATTATGGACGGAGGATTTGTGGCTGATCAGATTGCAGCCATTAACCCTGCCAATGTAGCGCGCATTGAAGTAATCACACGGGCTGATCCTCGATTTGGCGTGCGGGGAACAAATGGTGTTATTGCCGTCTATACCAAACAGGCCGATTTTTCTGTAAACAATCGGGCGGTAGATCCATCAAAGTTTCAAACTCTTCCAGTGGTGGGGTACTCCAAACCGGCAAAATTTTATGCTCCGAATTATGAAAACAAAAACGAGGATCATACTTTACCCGATTATCGATCTACCATTTTTTGGGCCCCTTGGTTAAGCACGAAATCGGATGGAAAAGCACAATTCGAATTTTTTACCTCCGACTTACCCGCTACGTATCGTATCGTACTGGAAGGTATTACGGAAGCGGGCGATCCCATGCGAGCAGAAAGTTTTATTACGGTTAAAAATCAATGACTTGCAAGATAAATTCAGAACCATTTGAACGTTTTATCGTTCTCATACTTCAACCAAGGATCCTATGACAAAGAAAATCTCAAAACACTTCGGTACTATACTTTTGTTCTGCGTATTTTTTATCACATCCCAGGCGCAGGTAAGCGGAATTTTGGTTGATGAGCAAAATGGGAAGCCACTTAGCAAAGCCACGGTATTTATCAATAATACTTCGCTCTTTGCGGTAACCAATGATAAAGGTGAGTTTGCAATAGACGGGATTGCGCCCGGCTTTGTTGAACTTGTCATCTACCGCGATGGATACAAACTTTTTAAATCTGCAATACGCATCCAGGTCGATAAGGCATTTAAACTGAACCTCAAACTGACAAGCGATGATAGCCCAAAAGGAGGTAAGCCTAAGCAGGATGCCGAATACAAATCTAATTTACAATGGTTTGAACGCGCCTTGCTGGGCGAAGATGATAATGCGGTTTTATGCCAGATAACATATCCTAAGAATTTTTCCATTTCGAGAACAGGCGATTTGCTGGAAGTGAGTGCTTCGGAGCCTCTGGTTATTGAAAATAATTCTTTAGGGTATAAAGTCACATGTTATCTGCAGGAGTTTAAAGCAGAAGTAGAAAATATCACGTTTGTGGGGGCGCTAAAATTTGATACCCTTAGCACAAAAGATCCGGGACAAAGAAAAAATTGGGAACGCAACCGGTTGATCGCCTATTGGGGCTCTGGTCAACATTTTTTTCATACCCTTGTTAAAGGCACCACCCTTGAAGAAGGTTTTGGCTTAACAGACAGCAATAAGAAGATAATTAATCCCGAGTCGATTGTTGTTCCGAGTAAAATGGTTGAGTATAAAAGCGTATCGCTTTCTGAAGAAATGATTGTTACTTTTCAAATGGAATCCATGGAGACAGGGGTGAAAACGAAAAACCCAATACAAACTTCCACCTTGGTTCCGATGGGGAATATTGATATTACGCAGGATGGAATTCTTTTTAATCCGCGATCTGTAAAATGGAAAGGACATTTAAGCAAGGAACGCCTGGCTTCGATGATTCCTCAAAATTATGTTCCAACAGCTTCGCTGGAAAACGAAAAGGTAGATTGGAAGAATTTTTCTCTTTTACGAGAGAAGGTTTACTTGCACCTGGATCGGGATTACTATTATCCGCGTGAAACGATTTGGGTAAAGGCCTATCTGGGGTACAGCATGCCGGCCCTGCGCGATACCTTAAGTCATACGTTGTATGTTGAATTGATCTCGCCTGAGAAAAAAATAATTGACAGCAAAGTGTATCCGGTGAAAGCGGGTGTATCGTGGGGCGAATTTGCGCTGAGTGAAAAACTTGTTCCCGGACAATACTACTTGCGCGCTTATACAAACTGGATGCGTAATTATGGAGACAGTGCACTTTTTTTAAGACCCGTACCGGTATTAAGTCTTGATCAAAATATTGAGTATGAAGAACAAAGAAATGCGGAAGTACAAACCGGGCTTTCGGTTTCCACTGAAAAAAATAGTTTTAAGTTTCGGGAACCAATTAAAATGCAAATTCTCGTGCGGGACGCAAAAGGGAATCCTGAAAAAGCAAATTTATCGGTTTCGGTCACCGATGCAGTAGCTTCGATTCCGGTTTATCCCGCATCCATTACTTCACCCAGTGCGCTTCGCATAGAAACTTTCGAAGTATCGAATAAGTATTTTGAAGAGGTAACGTATTTTATGGAACGAGGCCTCAGTTTTAAGGGCCAGGTAAAAGATGCGAAAGACGTACCCACCCAGGCCAGCCTTCAGGTAATACAGGGAAACATGGATAATTTAATCAATTTGGAAACCGATGATAAGGGGGAATTTTTGATTACAGGGTTAAAATATGTTGACTCGATGGTTTTTGCTTTTCAGCCCATGAATAAAAAGGGAAAATTATTACCTAAGGTTGAACTGATTCCTCGGGCCATCCCGCCTTTAACATTTGATATTCCTGTTTTGGCGTTGAAGTACCGGAAAGATAACGCGCTTCAGCGGATTCAAAATACCTACCAGGCCGGAGAGCAGGTGCGGGTATTGGATGCCGTAGAGATTGAAGGAAAGAAAGTGACTACCATGGACGAGAAAAAAGATGTTCGGATTTATGGGACACCGGATTATACGGTATCGGGTGATAAACTGACTGGAACAATTGCAGGATCGAATCTATTGGTAGGATTACAAGGAAAAGTACCTGGTTTGCGAGTAACCGAAGTAATGGATGCCGGTGGATTTCGTTCCGTAAGGGTTCAGATTCGCGGTGCCTCCAGTTTAACCGGAGATACCGAACCCTTGATTCTGGTTGATGGAGTTCCCTTTCCCGATGCGAATAGTTTAATTTCGATTGACCCCAGCATGGTGGAAAGAGTTGAAGTAGTGACCAGCGCCACACCCCAATTCGGAAGCCGGGGAACCAACGGAGTGATTTCAATTTTTATGAAGACAGGGTACAAGGGCCAAACCGAGGTAAAAAAGAACTACATCTCATACAAGATTCCTGGCTACTCAAGATCCAAGACTTTCGTATCCCCCGATTATACGGCTTCATCAGATTCTCAAAATCCAGATTTCCGGACCACCATTTTCTGGAAGCCCGATTTGTTAACGGACGATTCAGGCGGAGCTACTCTGCAATTTTACACGGCCGATTTGGTTACCCGCTACCGGATTGTAGTGGAGGGTGTAACGGAGTCGGGGCAGCCTGTAAGGGCAGTAAAATATGTAACCGTAGAATAAGCTAGGCCGGATCAACATCAAAGACAATCTTCACATTCCGGTATTCCTTGTGCTGTTGAATGTCGATGGCAATCTGTTGAAGCGCGGATTTTATTTCATTTAGTTTTCCCTGATCGCGTCTGATCTTAAGTAAGGCAATCATAAGGTATTCATTTCTGATTTTTGAAACCATGGGCTCACCAGGTCCCATAATCTTAATTCCCTTTAGGGATGTCTTTAGTTGATGAACATACAGGTCGGCTGCAAACTGCACAATTTTCTTATCCGTATGCTTTAGGGTAATTTCGATGAGGCGGGTATACGGTGGATAAAGATGTTCTTCCCGGTCGCGCAGTTGATCTTCCAAAAAACCGGTTACATTATTTTCAGTCACGTACCTAAACAGCGGATGTTTTGGGTTAGACGTTTGTAAAATTACTTTGCCGCGCTTCTCCCTACGCCCCGCCCGGCCACTTACCTGCGTGATCAACTGAAAGGCTCGTTCATACGATCGGAAATCCGGAAAGTGCATCATGCGGTCGGTGTCAAACACACCCACCAGGCTTACCCGATCAAAATCCAATCCTTTGGTTACCATTTGCGTGCCCACCAGAATATCGGTCTCGCCACTTTCAAATCCTTCCATAATGGTTTCATACCCCGATCGCGAACGCGTAGTGTCTAAATCCATCCGCTGAATTTTTGCTTCCGCAAAGTGAAGCTTTAACTCTTCCTCTAATTTTTCTGTACCATAGCCCAACGTAAGAATTCGCTTTGAACTACAGGTGGGGCATTGATTGGGTAACTCTTCGCGATACCCACAATAATGACAAATTAACGCGTGGCGATATTGATGATACGTGAGACTAACGGCACAATTAATACATTTAGGCACCCACTGACAATCTTCGCATTGTACCAGGGGCGAGTAGCCTCTTCGGTTTTGAAA
>JAEUUB010000038.1 GCA_016787745.1 Cyclobacteriaceae bacterium | reverse complement strand
TGTATACCTTGCCGGAAACCTGATTCTCGCCTTTCGTATTTATTGGCGCGGTGATATAAAAAGGAATCGTTGCTTCACCAAAGGCCCGGTTCTCTCCTTCAAAGGTGGTGTGAAAGCCCGTCCAGATGTTGCCGGGAGGAGCAATAAAAATTCCCTTTACTTGCACCGCATCATTTACCGGCAAAGCAGAAAAATCTTTGGGTAAGCCCGATCGTGCAATTTTTCGCAGCGAAAGCAAGTCATCCAATATCCAGATCGAGCGGCCAAAGGTTCCTATAATCAGGGCCGACTCACGTTCCTGAATAGTCAAATCCATGGTGGAAACCGATGGAAATCCGTTTTTCATTTGAGCCCAGTTCTTTCCTTCGTCTAAGCTTATCCACAAACCATTTTCGGTTCCGGCAAAAACAAGTTTCGGTTCAACCGGATCCTGCATCACCGTAAGGGCATAGCCTTTTACTTTAGATGCATCCACCATTCGCTCCCACGTTTTTCCAAAATCTTTTGTGCGATAGATATACGGATTGAAATCGCCCTTACGATAATTATTTGCTACTACCCAGGCCTCGCCCTTATTAAATCGGGAAGCTCTGATTTGAGCAATCCAACTTTGCTTGGGCAACTCTTTAATATTGAGTGTGAGATTTGTCCAGGTAGCGCCCCCGTTCTGTGTTACATGCACATTGCCATCATCGGTGCCAACCCAAATAATTTTCGGGTCCAGGGCACTTGGCGCGATACTCAAAATAGAATTATAAATTTCTGCACCCGAAGCATCAATTGTTAAGCCTCCATAATCCTGTTTCTGATGTTCGGGATTGTTGGTAGTCAGATCGGGAGAAATTATTTGCCATGTAGCTCCTTTATCGGTTGTCTTGTGCAAAAACTGACTGCCATAATACGCCACGCGACTATTAGTTGGATCCTGTGCAAAACCTGCGTTCCAGTTAAACCGAAGTCTTGTATTTAAATCAGGCGCGGGCGGACTAATACTTTGATAGTAGCCTGTAATTTTATCATAGCGATAAAGATCTCCGTTTTGAGAAGTGCCGTAGCCAAAACGTGAATTAGCTGAGTCGGGTGAAATATAAAATCCATCGCCTCCTACCAGGTATTGCCAGTATAACGTTCGGATACCGCCCCGCTTCCAGACATAGCCCGGCCCCGACCAATTGCCATTATCCTGTAAACCACCATACACATTATACGGTCTGTCGTTATCAACATTGATATGATAAAACTGTCCTACCGGTATAGACTCGGGAAAATACCAACTCTTCCCTTTATCGTGCGTAATGCCAATACCGCCATCGCCACCAATGATATAAAAATCCGGATCGTTCGGGTCTATCCAAAAAGCATGGAAGTCGGCATGAATTCCCTTTGTTTCATCGGCTGGGATAATCGGTGTAGGATCAAATGTTTTCCCTCCATCTTCACTGACCGATAAAGGTTGATAAATATTGTAAAGTCTGTTTTCATCTTTGGTGTCTACCGCCAGGTCTTGAAAATAAAAGGGGCGATTGTTTGTATACCGCGGGTTATCATTAATCAATGTCCACGAGGTTCCGCCATCCTCACTTCGGTAGAGCGCATTTTTTGTTGCTTCTATCTTTGCATAAATCCGGTTTGGGTTATTGCGCGCAATGGCGAGCCCGATCCGGCCTAAGTCACCGGCCGGCAATCCGTTTGCCTGCGTTATCTTTTTCCAGGTAGCGCCCCCATCGTAGGTAATAAATAATCCCGAGCCCGGCCCACCCGAGGTAAAACTGTAGGGAGTTCTGCGATGTTCATATAAGGCCGCTAGTATTTTATTTGGGTTGAACGGATCCATTACCATATCTCCTACACCCGATTGATTGTTGGTAAATAATATCTTCGACCACGAGGTACCTCCATCGGTAGTTTTATAAACGCCTCTGTTGGCATCCGGTGTAAAGGGATCGCCCATCACGCCCACATACACTACATTCGGGTTAACCGGGTCGATTAGTATTCGATGGATCGCTTTCGAGTTTTCCAGACCTACACGCTTCCATGTTTTGCCTGCATCCATACTTTTAAACAAACCCAGGCCCAGGTTCATCGAATTTCTTGGGTTGCCTTCTCCGGTGCCTACCCAAACCACACTGGGGTTATTTTGCTGAATCGCGAGTGCCCCAATATTTACAGTCGGGTTATCATCAAAAATGCTTGTCCATGCGCTTCCGCCATTTTCTGATTTCCACACTCCGCCCGAGGC
>JAEUUB010000727.1 GCA_016787745.1 Cyclobacteriaceae bacterium | reverse complement strand
GTATCGCGGACCCACCATAAAGCAGATGCGCGTCATGCTTTTGCCTTTGACTTTGTGATTTATGAAAGGAAATGAGTATTTAAACTTAACCTTGTAACCAAATGGAAGTTCATAAACGTATCCTCGCAATTCTTTATATCATTTCGGGTTCTTTTCAAATCCTGGCTATGATCATACTATCATCGGTAATGTCTATTATGATTCCATTTATTATGGAGGAGGCGGGTCCGGAAGCTCAATGGGTTTTTGTCTGGATAGTTCCCTTTATCCGATTTATAGCCGTGGGTGTTATTATTCTTTTTTCTATCCCTTCTATTATTGGAGGTATCGGGTTACTCAATCATAAAAAATGGGCACTTACGTTGTTGCTGATCCTGGGATGCTTTAAACTTTTTTCATTCCCTATTGGCACGGCCATGGGTATTTATACTATCTGGGTTTATTCCGAAAACCATAAACAAGTAGCGCAACCTTCATGAGTACACTTACAGGAAAAGTTATCTGGATAACCGGAGCATCATCGGGTATTGGCGAAGCGCTTGCCTATGAGTTGGTGAAGAAAGGGGCAAAACTAATTCTATCCGCACGAAGAAAAGAAGAACTGGAGCGGGTTAAAGGAAACTGTCCACCCGAAGCACACTCTGTAATTCGCATTTTGCCTTTAGACTTGAGCGAACCTAGTACTTTAAAACTATCAGCGGAAGCGGCTATTCAACTTTTCGGTCATGTGGATATTCTCATTAACAATGGGGGAATTAGCCAGCGCAGTCTTGCCAAAGACACAACGCTTGATGTAGATAGAAGAATTATGGAAGTGGATTATTTTGGAACACTTGCGCTTACCAAACATATTCTCCCACACTTCTTAAAAAGAAAAGCGGGTCATTTTGTTACCATTACCAGCGTGATGGGGAAAATCGGCACCCCGTATCGTACTGGGTACGCTGCAGCCAAACACGCCTTGCACGGCTTTTTCGATTCCTTGCGTGCCGAACTTTGGAAAGATAGCCGAGACATTTATGTGACTTTGGTTTGCCCCGGATGGATAAACACCAACTTAAGTATGGTTGCTTTGCTGGGAGATGGGTCTACTCAAAACAAAAAAGATGACACGCACGAGCAAGGCATGAATCCTGCGACCTTTGCTAAAAAATTGGCACGGGCAATAGAACAAAAAAAACGTGAAGTTTACATTGGCGGCAGGAAAGAAGTTTTAGCTATTTATGTGAAGCGCTTCTTCCCTGGATTGTTTTCGAAAATAATACGTAATGCCAAAGTAAAGTGAGCTGGTACGAATACCCCCTCATCATTTTAGTTGGATTCATTGCGGCCTTTCTTAATACGGTGGGTGGAGGCGGGTCGCTTTTCTCAGTTCCCATTCTTACATTTCTCGGTTTACCGATTACCATCGCCAACGGTACCAGCCGGGTAGCTATATTCTTTCAAAATATTTTTGCTGTAGGTGGCTTTAAAAGCAAAGGCGTTGAGTTGCCGTGGCCGTATGCTGTTTATCTGGGAGCCGCCTCTTTGGGAGGTGGCATCGTTGGATCGTTGTTGGCTGCATCCATGTCCGATGATTTGTTTAAAAAAATATTTGCCGGTATCATGATCTTTTCAGTTGGATTAATACTGGCAGATCCGTTTAAAACGAATGGCCAGGAAAAGCTTACAGCCCGCGACCAATGGATAGGTGGATTTTGCTTTTTGTTTATTGGCGTGTACGGAGGGTTTGTTCAGGCAGGCATTGGATTTCTTGTTATTGGTGTGCTTAGCCTTGTTAACAACCTAAGTCTTGTAAAAAGTAATTATGTAAAAGTCTTTGCTGCTATTGTTTATACAGGCGTGTCAGTACTTGTTTTTGCCTGGCAAGGCAAGATTGACTGGTTAGTCGCGGGGGTACTGGCTGTGGGCCACTCAATGGGTGGGTGGTACGCAAGCCGATGGTCGGTAAAGGCGGGCGAAGTCTGGATTAAGCGGGTACTCATAATTTCTGTTATCGGCATGGCAATAAAACTGTGGTTTTTTTAGTAAGTTACCTAAATGGCTGAGCGGTCTTATCTTCGGGAATTCATTCTGGGCAAAGAAAGTTTTATTCTTTCTCATACCGAGTTTAAAAGAGCACTGCTTACCGGGCAACTTTGCATCTTAACTTTCTCTTTAGCAGCAATCTTCTTTTTCCTCGATCGGTACCACCATGTATATCATAGCAACGCTCAGCAAATTCTTTTGGCTGTTACAGCACTTACTAGTTTCATTTTAAACCGACACAAGCGATATACGGCTGCTAAACTAACTTTGGGCATTAGCATTAACCTGATCGTATTTATTTTTTCGACCGTGGAGCCTTCAGAAGTCGGACTCTACATGTTTTACATACCAACCACGCTTGGGGCACTGGCCGCTTTTGGCTATGAAGAACGGTGGAAAAGTCTTATTCTCATTATTCTTCCAATTGTTCTGTTCACGATTTCCCAGATAACTGATTTGCCACTCATAGAAAAGTCTTCCCATCGAGCCGATTTGAATCAAATCAATCTTGTTATTAATTTTTTTGCTTCCCTCACTTCTTCTGTACTCATTCTTTATTTCATGATCAGTCTGAATTATCGCTCGGAAAAAACCATGCACGAACATGAAATAAGTCTTAATCGAAGCAATGAGGAACTAAGCAAACTCAATTCTGAATTAGACAGGTTTGTTTACAGCACTTCGCATGACTTAATGGCTCCCTTAAGCTCCGTAAAAGGATTAATTAATCTGGCTAAACTCACAGATAATCCCGAGGAGATTCAAAACTGCTTGAATATGATGCAAGGACGCGTGGAAAATCTGCAAAAATTTATTCGGGACATTTCGGATTACTCGCGTAATACCCGAACTGGGGTAACATCCCAAATATTTTCAATTAATAAAGTAATCAGAACCGCTTTAGAAAATCTACAATTTTATCCGAACGCGGATAAAATCAATCTGCACCTTGATGTACCCACTGATTTGCAGATAACTTCTGATTTACCAAGAGTTCAGATCATAGTAAGTAATCTGTTATCGAATGCCTTCAAATATGCAGACTTTTCAAAAGAAAATCCTGTAATTAATATTATCGCTGGGTTGAAGGAAAAAAATCTGGAGCTAATTATTAAAGACAATGGACTAGGTATCCAGGATAACTACCTGGAAAAAGTCTTCGAAATGTTTTACCAGGCAAACGAAAAATCGGAAGGCTCGGGTTTAGGTTTGTACATTGTTAAGCAAGCCGTTGAAAAAT
>JAEUUB010000924.1 GCA_016787745.1 Cyclobacteriaceae bacterium | reverse complement strand
GTGCAATGAAAAGAAAATCATGGCAAGCGTAAAAAGCACAAGGGCGGCAAATCTGTTTTTGAGAGTATCTTCGAATTGAATCAACATGAGTACAGAGGCCAGTCCTTGAAGCGCGCTAAGCGCCAGGAAAAAATACCTGGCCAGATAAAACTTAATCGGACTCGCCTCTTCCATCAATCCTGTTTAGTTGAACGATACTACGAAGTTATGAAATATAGAAAGGAAATAAAAGTTTGCAGTAGGCAGTAGGCAGTTGATGTCATACTGCCTACTGCTTTACTTACTTATCTGTCATTCTCAATCACCACCGGAAAATCCTGGCCGCGAGAAAAGGTGTAAGGATATTGAGGCTTCCCTTTCATCTTTTGTGTTAACTCAGGCACCTGATCATCCAGGTAAGATTTCAATTCGTAGATTGTAACCTTGCCATCTTTAGGCGCACCATCCGCATCCCCCTGCAAAGCTTTGATAAGAAGATAGGTGAACAACCCATGACCAAGTTCAGCAAACTCTGTAGCAAACTGTTCGCTGCCGGCCGAAGCCATTACATGGATACCGGCACTTCGCGAAAGTTGCGCAATTGCTTTTTCTTCAGCTGCTCCACGCGTAGCCAATAACTCAACCGATCCTCCCGATTGGCAGGCATCCATTACGATCAGTTGCTTCAAGGCCTTAATGTTTTTTAGTTTATCCTGTAACACGCTCGCCTCAATCGCGTCTTTTTGTAAAGAGGATAAGTCGTAAAGTCGGCTACTTTCGGTTGGAATAAAAAAGAATTGATTGTCGACCATACTGCCATGCCCGGCATAGTAAAAGATAAACACATCTTCCTGATGAATTTTGGTGGATAGTTCTTCCAGTTTTTTCAGAATATTAGTTTTTGATGCATCCGCATCGTACAGGCTATGCAATTCAATATTCTTAAAAAGTGTACCCTTTTCGTCTACTATTTTTCCAAACGACTCTGCATCAGATCGCGCATAGTTCAACGTCATCTTCGGGTTTTTGTATTGATTGATACCCACAGAGAGTATATAGCAAATACTACTTTTGCCTGCACGATCCGAAACCACTTCAACCGATTGTGGATCAGATTCAATTTTATCATTATTACTAGCTGAGGCTGTAATGGTGTTGGTTCCTCCGATCAGATTTACAACATGGCGATAGGTAGTGCTTTCTCCTTTGCGGGATGGAAGTTTTAGCGTCTGTTTATCAAGAGGAATATTTTTGCCATTATGAAAAAGTTTTATGGTTTCAATGCCACCTCCCATGTCGGTTACTTTTATAAGTACCTCGGCTTTTGTGTCGTCCGTCTGAGGAATGGTAGCAATGCGAATGCCTGGTGGCGGTGATGCGTTTAGCTTTCCTTGGATGCCTTTAAATCCATCATTGCCGCGACTTTGAAAAATTCGGGGAAGCAAATCAGGCCGATAAAATTCATGGAAAAACTGATCCACGCTATAGGTATTTAAACCATCAACAAAATGTATGTATTGCCGCGCGTCCTGCGTGCCATTAAAATACCCTTCCGGATTTTTTACCATCCATTCTTTTTCACCAAAGTGAATATGTTCGAAGAATTCTTTACCGGTAGTCAGGTTCCAGAAT
>JAEUUB010000888.1 GCA_016787745.1 Cyclobacteriaceae bacterium | reverse complement strand
TAATCTAAAGGATGGTATTGCCATTGACTGGCCGGTTCGATACAAAGAAATTGCTCCGTGGTACGAGTATGTTGAAACCTTTGCGGGAATCAGCGGCCAGGCGGAAAATCTTCCGCAGTTGCCCGACAGTAAATTTCTTCCACCCATGGATTTAAATTGTGTGGAGAAAGAACTGAAAAAATCCATGATGGATAAATTTGGTCGGTTGTTAACTATCGGTCGTGTAGCGCACGTTACGGGTCCTCTTGGCCACAACCAAAGCCCGCAGCGTGGTTCTTGCCAATTTAGAAATCTTTGTAGCCGCGGTTGCCCCTACGGAGGATATTTTAGCAGCAATGCCTGCACGCTTCCATCGGGTGAACGCTCGGGGAATATGACATTACGCGCAAACTCGATTGTGTACGAATTGATTTACGATGAACAAAAAGGAAAAGCCACCGGTGTTAAAGTTCTGGATTCAGAAACCGGAGAGACAATCGAGTATTATGCTAAAGTAATTTTCCTTTGCGCCTCTACCATGGGCTCAACCTTCATCATGCTAAATTCCGTTTCCAATCGATTCCCCAATGGGTTTGGAAATGATAGTGGTGAGCTAGGTTGCAATATCATGGATCATCATTTAGGCGTGGGTGCCAGTGGACAGATGGAGGGTTTTGAAGATCAATATTATTATGGACGCAGGGCGAATGGCGTTTACATTCCGCGTTACCGCAATATTGGCAAGGATAAACGTGATTACTTGCGTGGCTTTGGATATCAGGGTGGCGGTAGCCGCCAAGGCTGGTCGAGTTTAGTAGCCGAAATGAGCATTGGCGCTGACTTAAAGAACGCGGCAACATCGCCAGGCGCCTGGAGTATTGGCCTGGGTGGGTTCGGTGAAATTTTACCAGATCATTCTAATTCGGTTACCATCAATCGCGATCTGAAAGACAAGTACGGATTGCCAACCTTGTTGTTTGATACCGAGTTTAAAGACAATGATTATAAAATGCGCAAAGACATGGCAGCCGATGCAGCTGAAATGCTGGAAGCAGCGGGAGCAAAAAATGTACAACCTTACGACCGCAAATCGCAACATGGCATAGGGTTGGGAATTCATGAAATGGGAACGGCCCGCATGGGAAAAGATCCCAAAACTTCGGTGTTGAATAAATACAATCAGGTACATGCCTGCAAGAATGTATTTGTTACCGATGGTTCGTTTATGACATCGGCCGCCTGCGTAAATCCATCGTTAACGTATATGGCCTTTACCGCCCGGGCTGCGGACTATGCGGTAAATGAATTAAAAAAAGGTAACTTGTAACATCTAAATATTGAATGAAAATGAATCAACTCATCGATAGAAGAGAAGCCCTTCGCAAAACAGCTTTGCTGATGGGTGCAGCGGTGTCAGCATCGGCCCTTACCGGTATTTTACAAGGCTGCAAAGCCACACCCGAACTTACCTACACTCCGGTTTTCTTCAACGAAGATCAGGCGAGACTTATGGGTGAGGTGGCGGATATTATTATTCCAAGAACGGATACCCCCGGAGCCAAAGACGCGGGCGTACCCGGATTTATAGATACCATGTTGAAGGACTGTTATACCAAGGAAGATCAGGATCATTTTCTTGCCGGCCTCACCGCCTTTGATGCGGA
>JAEUUB010000876.1 GCA_016787745.1 Cyclobacteriaceae bacterium | reverse complement strand
AGCAGCGTAGCAAGTTCTTTCTTTGCTTTCGCATCGCCACTTTTAGCGGTTCGTTCAACTTTGGCAATCTTCTTTTCAACCGAATCGAGATCTCTGAGTTGTAGCTCTATATCAATTACCTCTTTATCCCCGACCGGGTCTACCTTACCGGACACATGGATGATATTATCGTTATCAAAGCACCGGATAACGTGCGCGATTGCATCCACTTCGCGGATGTTAGCCAGAAACTGATTGCCGAGCCCCTCCCCCTTACTGGCACCTTTTACTAAACCGGCTATATCGACAAATTCAAAAGAGGTGGGTAAAACCCGCTGTGGATTTACCAGTTCTTCCAGAATCTTTAACCGTTCGTCTGGTACCGATATTACCCCAACGTTGGGCTCTATCGTGCAAAAAGGAAAGTTGGCGGCCTCCGCTTTATTGTTCGAAATCGCGTTAAAAAGAGTTGACTTGCCTACATTTGGAAGGCCTACAATACCACACTTCAATCCCATGATTCTTATCTTTTTTAAATCAGGGCGCAAATATAAGATATTGCCGCATGCCTTGAAATTTGAGTTATAAAGCCCAAAGAAAAAGCCCCGATTTTCACCGAGGCTCGTTCCGATTTAGGTTAAGGTAAAATCTTTTAATCCCACTTCAATTCTGAATCAACAGCGGAAGGCTTGGCTTCATTTTCTTCCTTTTCGCGATGCTGGTCAAACGAATTGAAATCGACATCGGGCATGAGTTCGTTTTTAACATGGTTCACAGTGTTATTCAACGCCTCCATGAATTTATTAAAATCCTCCTTGTAAAGGAAAATTTTATGCTTCTCATACGTAAACCCTTCATCGTCTTTATTATATCTCTTTTTACTTTCGGTAATGGTGAGATAATAATCGTTTGACCGGGTTGACTTAACATCAAAGAAGTACGTTCGCTTGCCCGCCTTCACTTTTTCAGAGAAAATCTCTTCTCGTCCGTTGTTCTTGTTCTCTTCCACAGATTCTTTGGTTTTGGTTAGGTTTTTGGGTAAAAATGGTTAAATCGAAGGTAGTATTTAAAATTTTTAATGCAAACACCTTCCCGCATTTGCGCGTTATTTTTAATGGTCTTAAACAAGCATATTGAGTATAATTGAATGATTCTTAAGTTTTATACATGAAGATAGAGGATATCAGGCTATCAACCAGCCTGGAATTATTGGCCAAGCAGTTAGTGGAGGGGTTTATTACAGGCCTGCACAAGTCACCTTACCATGGATTTTCGGTTGAGTTTGCTGAGCATAGGCTATATAATCAGGGTCAAAGTACCCGCCACATCGATTGGAAGGTTTTTGCCCGTACTGACAGGCTTTATACAAAACAATATGAAGAAGAAACAAACCTGCGCTGTCTTATAGCCATCGATTGTTCCTCCTCCATGCATTACCCTACCGAAACCATGCAAAAGTTACGGTTCAGTATTTATTCTGCTTCTGCCGTGGCCTATATGCTCAACCGCCAGCGCGATGCCGTGGGGTTATGCCTGTTCTCTGATAAGATTGAAGAACTTACACCCATAAAATCAACACCCTCCCACCTCGATAAATTGTTCACATTACTTAATAGTCGTTTAAAGAATACCGAGGTTTCCAAAAAATCAACCCGTGTGGCCCATGTGCTCCATGAAATTGCCGAGAAGACCCACCGAAGGTCGCTGGTGATAATCTTTAGTGATATGTTTGACGGTGGCGAAAATGACGAAGAACTTATTAAAGCGCTCCAACACCTTAAACATAACAAACATGAGGTGGTCTTATTTCACGTGACCGATCACAATACGGAACTGAACTTTAACTTTGATGAAAGACCTTACGAATTTATTGATCTGGAGAATGGAGAAAAACTAACCTTAAATCCGCTCGAAATCAAAGATCGCTACCATAGAGAATTAAAGGCGTATCACAATCATCTTAAAATGAAATGCAACCAGCTAAAAATCGATTTTATTTCGGCCAATATTAACGATGGCTATTCAGAAGTTCTTCAAACGTATATGATAAAACGGTCGAAGATGCGATAATCCTACCTAGAAATCAGGCCTGTAACTCCTCGTTGTGCAGCCACGACTTCTTGGCCATCAACTCTTCCTTCGACTCCACCATATCTGGATCAGGCACACAGCAATCTACCGGGCAAACTGCCGCACATTGTGGCTCTTCATGAAAACCTGTGCATTCGGTGCACTTTCCGGAAACTATATAATAAAACTCATCCGACACCGGAGACTGAGATGATTTTGCATCCACGTGAGATCCATCCTCCAGTTCTACCTGAGTAAGGGCTGTGCCTCCGGCCCAATTCCACTCACGCCCACCTTCATAGATAGCAGTATTAGGGCACTCGGGTTCGCAGGCCCCACAATTAATACATTCATCCGTTATCTTTATTGCCATGCGCGATTAATATCAAATTGGTAAAGTAATTTTGCCACAAAAATACGGTTACAAAGTTAACTGTCAAAACAGCAAAAAAACCCTTAAAGTTTTGAAAACGCGATGAAATTAGAAGATAAAATCAATGCTTTTGCCGCGCTGGGTGACAAAATAAGCCTTCTTACAAATTCCGAAATGGAAGATATTGGGAAAAGGGCCGCAAATCTAAACCCTTGGTTTACCTTGAATTCTGTAACAACGGCCTTATCGGGCCTCACGCATTTCTTAAAGAAAGGCACTTTGTTGGCGTGGACTGCCCAATATCCAATTGAACAACAAAAGAGTAAAAACATAGGTGTTGCCATGGCTGGAAATATTCCTCTGGTTGGGTTTCACGATCTCCTCTGTATACTTATTTGTGGACATACTTTAATCGCGAAAAAGAGTTCACAGGATTCATACTTAATTGATTTGTTAACCAACTGGCTGCTAGAGATTGAGCCTCGATTTAAATCCTACCTCCGATTTGAGGAACGGTTGAATGGCGTGGAGGCTGTGATTGCCACCGGCAGTGATAACACATCGCGATATTTTGAATACTACTTTAGAAAAATTCCTCATATAATACGAAAGAACAGAACTTCCTGTGCTGTGTTGATGGGTGAAGAATCCCCCGAGTCATTTTTAGAATTAGGGAAAGACGTGTTTACTTATTTTGGCCTGGGCTGTAGAAATGTATCCAAAATATACGTGCCTGAAGATTTTAACATCCCGGATTTATTGAATGCCTGGCAGCCCTATGAATCCATTATTGATCATCATAAATACGCTAATAACTACGACTATCAAAA
>JAEUUB010000821.1 GCA_016787745.1 Cyclobacteriaceae bacterium | reverse complement strand
CCCACCATATTTGTTTCCTATACGGGCGAAACTCTTGATACAAAGTCACCTCTGTTAAAGGCGCTGAAAGCGGTTGACAAAGCAGCTACCCAAGTGTGTCAATTGTTTGATAAAGACATTCAGCATGTGGTAGCCTCTTTGGGACCCGAACAGGAATATTTTGCCGTTGATAAAGCTTTGTTTAATGCGCGCCCTGATTTAGTGATGGCAGGTCGTACCGTATTTGGACATTCTCCTGCACGAGGTCAGCAGTTGGAAGACCACTATTTTGGTACCATCCCTTCCCGCGTGTATGATTTCATGCGTGATTTTGAAATTGAGTCCTGGAAGTTAGGTATACCTGTACGCACGCGGCACAATGAAGTGGCTCCCAGTCAATTTGAGGTGGCCCCCTTGTTTGAAGAAGTGAACGTGGCCAATGATCACAACCAATTGATGATGGATGTGATGAGCCGTGTGGGAGAGAAACATAATCTGAAAATTTTATTTCATGAAAAACCTTTTGCCGGTTTAAACGGAAGTGGTAAGCACAACAACTGGTCGTTGATTACCGATACGGGCGTAAACCTGTATGCACCGTCCAGTTCGGCCCGCGACAACTTATTATTCTTAACATTCTTTGTAACTACCATAAAAGCAGTACATGAGCACGCTGATTTATTGAGGGCCAGTATTGCTACGGCCGGTAATGATTTCCGTTTGGGAGCGAACGAAGCGCCACCGGCAATCATGTCTGTGTTTATTGGTTCGCAAATGACAGCCGTTTTGGATGAGTTGGAGAAGAAGGGTAATGTTAAAATCGAGAAAGGCGATAACATGTACATGAAGTTAGGAATCGATCAAATTCCTGAAATCATTTTGGATGCCACTGATCGTAACCGTACCTCTCCGTTTGCCTTTACGGGAAATAAGTTTGAGTTCCGTGCGGTAGGCGGTTCGGATAATTGCGGTACCCCCATGGTGGTGCTTAACCTGATTGTAGCGGATCAATTAACCAAGTTTTTTGAAACGGTATCGAAAGAAATTGAGAAAGGCGAGGAAAAGCGCCTGGCCATTGTAAACGTATTGCGGAAGTATATCAAAGAATCTAAAGCAATTCGTTTTGAAGGCGATGGATACTCGGAAGATTGGGTGAAGGAAGCGGCCAAGCGAGGCTTGAGCAATATTAAAAACATGCCGCGTGCCATTGATGCCTACGTTTCGAAAAAATCGCTTGACCTTTTTGAGAAGTATGGCGTTAAGAATCACAAAGAAGTGGAAGCTCGAAATGAAATTAAGTTGGAGAGCTACATCAAAAGGGTTCAGATTGAAGCCCGCGTAATCGGAGATCTTGCTATGAACCATATTATCCCTACTGCCATTGCTTATCAGAACAAACTCATCACAAATGCTAATGGGTTAAAGGGCTTGGGGGTAGACAATACCGCGGTAATTACAACGATCAAGGAAATCTCGGGCCACATTGAAACAATTAAAACCAATGTTCGGCAAATGATTGAGGAACGCAAGCGTCTGAACAAGGTACCGGATACGCACAAACGTGCTATTGGCTATTGCGATGATATCAAAGAAAAATTCTTTGACAAGATTCGCGATGCGGTTGATAAACTTGAGTTGCTGGTGGACGATGAAGATTGGCCTTTGGTTAAATACCGCGAATTGTTGTTTTTACGGTAAGTTTCTCTCAA
>JAEUUB010000803.1 GCA_016787745.1 Cyclobacteriaceae bacterium | reverse complement strand
TGTAAAATCTTTTTTTGCGCTATCCCAATGTTGGGGAGCCAATACGGTGTGGCCGCTGGGCATCTTCATCCCCAAATCAGAAAGTACTTTCTTAAACTCCGCGGGAGTCCAACCATAAAATTTACGGTTTACATAATTTGCGTGCTCAACATGCTTATATCCGATTTTAGCAAGTTCTTTCAAGGTGTTGAGCGGGTCGGCCTTCATCTCATCGCGCACACAATACAACTGCAAGCCTAATAATTCATTTTTAGCCGGTGAGGCAAACAAGGAAGTAGATAACAAGGAACCTCCGGCTACTGCCAAAGCGCTTTGCTTAATAAAATCTCTGCGGGTCGTTTTCATGGTTTTGAATTTTAATAGGAAATTACAATAACCGCACCAATAAAAATAATGTTTTTATACGGATGGCATGTTCAAAATGTAGCTCTTCAACCCTGAGCTTTAAAAACTTAAACAATCAGAATATATTCTGATCTTGTACCTTTCAGAGAATACGTGATGCCTCCATTAAACCAGGTATTTATGACCCCGGCTCTGCTTAAGCGAATTTTTTTACCCGGTATCATTTTACAATCCGTTCTAATTGGAGGTGGCTATGCTACCGGGCGCGAAATTATTGAATATGGAGCCAAGTTCGGAGCCAAGGGATGGGTAAGCGGGCTTGCCATTTTTTTAGGCTTTTCCCTTATGACTCTGCTGTCCATTGAGGCTTGCCGCCAATGGAAGGTGTATGATTACAAATCTCTGTTAAAGAAAATGATTGGACCGGCCTGGATTGCGTATGAAGTCGTATATCTGTTGCTAACCATTATAACTATCGCTGTAATGGCTTCGGCAGCCGGAGAAATTCTTAACAACACCCTTGGCTTTAATCGGTGGGTGGGTGTAATTCTCATTATTATCCTTGTTGGATTCTTGAACTACAAAGGCGAAACATTAATCGCCAAATTAGAAACAATAGGCACAATTGCGCTGTTTGGTGCTTACCTGGCTTTTTCCTTTGTGGTTTTTTCCAATAAAGGAGATTCGATTGCCCAGGTTTTCGCTGACTGGGATACCCGCTATCAACAGACTGAATCCGGAGTGGGAGTTTTAATCTGGACGGGGTTTCTCTATGTGGGTTATAATCTGGGAGTCTACCCTGCTTCCTTCTTTACCTATCGCAATGTTTCCTCCAGGCGAGAAAGTATAATGGCAGGTTTTATCTCCGGTGTGCTGATGACGGTGCCCTGGTTCCTCACCTACTTTGCCATTCTCGCTTACTATCCTGATCCCAATATCCTTGGGGCCACCGTTCCCTGGTTAGAAATTTTGAAGTCATTTCACCCAACCCTGATTATTGTATTTGGAATCGTAGTGGGTTGGACTTTAATAGAAACAGCCACCGGAGTAATCCACGCTTTTATTAGCCGGGTCGAAACAGAATTTATAGCAAGAAAGAACAGGCCCTTAAAAAAAATCACAAAAGCCCTTATCTCCTCCTTAGCGTTGGTGGCAGCGCTACTGTTAGCTCAGGTGGGTATTATTGATTTGGTTGCTAAGGGGTACAAACTTATGGCCTATGGTATGATTACCGTATTTGGCTTACCCCTGCTGTTTTATTCTCGTAAACTATTAACAGCTAAATAGAAATCAATGCAATAGCGATTGGTAGGCTTCCTCATAGTGTCGAACGAGATTCTCCCAATCAAATGCGGAGGAATAATTCTCTACATTATTGCGTTGCATTATCCGTTCTCTTCGGTTTTGTTTTAAAAACTTGTACAGGAAAGAAGCTAGTTGGCGCGCACTCCAATCAAAGGTTCTCTTGCCCCGCTCTACTACAAACATTCCGCCCTTTTCATGATCGGGCATATTGTGCAACAGATAATCTCCGAATCCGCTCAAGTCGCTGGTAACAGCCGGCACACCACTGGCCATGCATTCCAGGGGTGTATATCCCCACGGCTCGTAATAGCTTGGAAAAATCCCCAGGTGACAACCTCGCACAAACTGACTGTAGTCCATCCCAAACAAGGGATTGGTAGAATTTATAAAATCAGGATGGTAAACAATCTTCACTTTGTCTTCTTTTCTGTTCAGCAAATCTCTTCGAACTAAAAATTGGAGAATTTCATCCGAATCCTCATTTACTAACTTGTGGGTAACCGGCAAAGGCATCTTGCTGCTTTTCCAGGATTGAATAGTTCTTCGGTAGCGCAGTTTCCAGTACTCATCCACAAACTCATTCAATTCGGGAAGTCGATGATCTTGCCTTGTGGTGCTTTCAAAGAATAAACGTTTGCCCACCTGCCGTTGGATTGCTTCACACGTTTGCCGGATTTCTTCCATTACGGCACGCGACTGCAGCACTTCTGGTTTGATACTAAAAAACTCGCGCTTCGTAACGAAGAACATGACCACAGTAAGCTCTGATTTCTCCGATTTCAATTGTTGATTGAGGTGCACCAAAGCTTCGAGGGTCAGGTCAAAGCCTTTGTTTTTATATTCATACCGTCCGGAAGTAAAAAAATAAACCGTTTTATCAAGATCAAAAGAATACGAGTTGAAAAAATGTCCCATCACAAATTCATGAATTTGCTCTTTATAGGTTGAGTGAAGGTTTTGAAATTCATGCAACGCTTCGAAGCGTTGAATATTCAATCCATTAGGCAGAATAAAGTCAGGCTTTCTTCGTAACAGGTGTCTGCATTCGCGGGCTGTTACTTCACTTACGGTTGTCATTGCATCGCAAGACTGCGCACACCCATATTCTATCGCGGCTTCAGTTTCAATTCCAAATTTACCCGCTTCTTCTTCCCACCGGAAGAAAGGAAGATGTGCATAAAAAAGAGGTGAGTTAATAGCCAGATGCCTGCCCAATTGCGTGGCGTGAGTCGTGAAAATTGTTTTCACCGGCATGGCTTCCCTTTTGATATCCAGAATCGGCAAACCCGCCATCCACTCGTGAAAGTGGGCCAGAATTCGTTGGTCATTCCCGGAAATTTTTACCAACTCATCCACAAATAATTTGGTGAGATATGCAAAACCAATTACCTGGTCTATTAATTCATTTTTATCAGGTGTTCGAATGGCATGATTTTTCCAAAGCAGATATTTTAAGACATTCAAAACTTTTTCTTCAATGGCGTTCGGATTAAGCAACACCACTCGCGGCTTTCCGGTAATCAACCACTCTGCATAAATCACATCGTATCCTTTCTTCCGTAGATTGGCGGCTGCTAAACCAAAAATATCCGCAGCGTCTTCAAGAGGTTCCAGTTCCGCCAGAATATTTTTATTCAGATAAGGACCAATCATACAGAAATGGCCCGACCAATTTTGCATCATCTCGGGAGCCTTTGATCGAATTACTGTATAAATACCTCCTACCTGATTGCATACTTCCCAGGCAACTTCTATTAGAAGTGAAGACGGAGATTGCTTTGATGCGTGGGCAATTCTTTTTGGCATAACTTAGGTCAAAGTGTCTGATAAAAACTGAATAACAAACAATTTAATGACAAATTTTCTTAAAACAACTACACAAGGTTTATGGATTCTAATTTGTGGATGCAGCATTATCCAATAATGCTATAACTATGAACTTCGATAAATTCACTATAAAATCACAAGAAGCCTTACAAAAAGCAGCTTCGATTGCCAGCGCCCAGCAGCAACAGGCTATTGAACCTGGGCATGTACTTAAGGCTATCTTAGAAACTGACGAAAACGTTTCTAATTATCTTTTCAAGAAGTTGAACATTAACAGTACAATTCTGGAAACTAAACTGGAAGAAATAGTAAACGGTTATCCGAAGGTATCCGGTCAACAACCGTATTTGTCACCAAACACCAACACCGCGCTGCAAAATGCTGAAAAAGAATTACGCGAGTTTAAAGATGATTACATAGCCGTAGAGCATCTCTTGCTCGCGTTGCTTGCAACCAAAGATAAAGTATCTGCTATAATGAAAGACGCGGGCTTTGAAAAAGCCTCGCTGGTAAAAGCTATAAGAGAATTACGGGGAGGGGCCAAAGTATCGGACCCGAATGCCGAAGCAAAATATAAATCGCTGGAACGGTACTCGAAAAATCTGAATGACCTGGCCAAGAAAGGAAAAATAGATCCGGTTATCGGGCGAGATGAAGAAATCAGAAGAGTACTTCAGATTCTTTCGCGCAGAACAAAAAATAACCCGATCCTTTTAGGTGAACCCGGGGTGGGCAAAACGGCCATTGTGGAAGGCATGGCGCAACGTATCGTAAATGGAGACGTGCCCGAAAATCTAAAATCCAAAATTCTGGTCTCGCTGGATATGGGGCTATTGGTGGCTGGCGCTAAATACAAAGGCGAATTTGAAGAACGCCTGAAAGCAGTAATCAAAGAAGTAACCGATTCGAATGGAGAGATCATTTTATTCATTGACGAGATACATACTTTGATTGGCGCGGGTGGCGGTGAAGGAGCCATGGATGCCGCCAACTTGTTGAAACCCGCCTTGGCCCGGGGTGAACTTCACGCCATAGGCGCTACTACTTTAAAAGAGTATCAGAAATACATTGAAAAAGACAAGGC
>JAEUUB010000766.1 GCA_016787745.1 Cyclobacteriaceae bacterium | reverse complement strand
CCTCTTTTTTAATTCTTTAAGCGGGACCTAATTCTTTTTAAACGAATCAAATTTACTTTCTGAAACTTTCTTCGGAAAAACATTATCAGCAGGATTCACCTCACCGGTTTCTCCGGTTGGATCGATTACCACCCGGGTTACTTCCTTTTCCTTAACGAAAATCTTCTTTACCTCGGTTTCGTTCAAACGCCAAACTTCTGCCGGTATTTGTTCAATCTCTTTCGTGCCATCTTTAAATGTCCACTCAATGATTACAGGCGTTATCAGGCCGCCCTTATTCTTCAATGTAATTTCATAGAGATTTTTAGACCCTAAATTTTTGCGGACATCCGCATCATTGATTTTACTTCTGAACTCACTGTAATTTGCATCCGGAGTATTGATCATGGTAAATTCTTGAGGGCCATTGCTGAAATCGGTCGCTTTTCCTTTGGCACCGTTGCCTGTGCTCAAATCACCTTTTTGTGTTTTAACGCCTTTGTTCTCGAGACCTTTGGTCTCAGATTTAACCTTGTACCATTTCACTTCATCCAGTTCCACATCCACGTTATCTACGCTATAAAACCAGCCTCGCCAAAACCAATCGAGGTCAACAGCGGATGCATCTTCCATGGTACGGAAGAAATCAGCCGGTTTTGGATGCTTGAATGCCCACCGTTGTGAATATTCTTTAAACGCCTTATCAAATAACTCTGGCCCCATTACTGTTTCGCGGAGAAGGGTAAGCGCAGCAGCGGGTTTCCCATAGGCATTGGGGCCAAAATCACCGGCCGGAATGTCATCCGATTGCCACATAATCGGCCGCATCCTTTCTTTATCGCCACGCATATACCCCGCCATTCCTTTCGGAGAACCCCAGCTGATATTAACATCGGGATATCGCTCGCGTTTTGTTTCTCTTTCCAGAAAAGTATTCAGTCCTTCATCCATCCAACTCCACTGGCGTTCATCGGAGTTAACAATCATGGGAAAGAAATTATGCCCCACCTCATGAATGATTACGCCCACCATCCCCTCGTAAGTGCGTTGCGAATAACTGCCATCACTTTTAGGCCGACCGCCATTATAGCAGATCATTGGATATTCCATACCCTGATTGGCCGTGTGAACGGAATACGCTGTTGGGTATGGGTATTCAAAAGTCCGGGCAGAGTAAACCTCCAAAGTGTTCTTAATTGCTTTGGTAGATTCCTTGGCCCATAGTGGATTTCCTTCTTTGGGATAGAGCGACTGAGCAAGCGGGGTTTTATCACCCACCTTTACCGCCATGGCATCCCAAATAAATTTGCGCGAAGTAGCAAATGCAAAATCACGCACATTTTCTGCATGAAACTCCCACGTGCTTTTCTTCTTTGAACGTTCCTTTTCTTTTTTACGAGCTTCTTCTTCGGTTACAATAAAAACAGGGGCATCAAAAGTTTTTTTGGCGCGCTCAAATCGTTCAATCTGTTCTTTGGTCAACACCTCCTTAGGATTTTGCAGCATGCCTGAAGCGCCAACAATATGATCGGAGGGAACGGTAATGCGCACGCGGTAATTTCCGAACACCAACGCAAATTCACCCTGCCCCATAAATTGTTTGTTTTGCCAGCCTTCATAATCGTCAAACACACACATGCGTGGAAACCATTGCGCAATGGCATAAAGCGCATTTCCATCAGCCGGAAAAAACTCATAACCACCACGCTCGCTAAACTGCATGCGATCTTTTTCTACATAACTCCACTCTACATTAAAACTATATTTATCGCCTGTTTTCATAGGCGTGGGTAAATCCACCCGCATCATGGTGAAGTTAATTGTATAGGGAAGATCTTTTCCGGTAGTAGCATCCTTTACAGATTTGATTTTAAATCCACCCTCGTATCCATATGTATCGGAAGCCAACGGAAAAAATTTTACCGGGATAGAATCACGAACGCGATTTGTTTCGGTTTTATCTGTCATGCTTCCCTTCGCCAGATTGTTTTGATCTAATTGCAACCATAGGTATCGCAAAACTTCAGGGGCATTATTATAATAAGTTATTGTTTCGCTGCCTGTAATTAATTGGGTGTCTTCATTTAGCTCAACCGCTATTTCATAATCGGCTCGTTGCTGCCAGTAATTTGTTCCTGGAGCTCCGGAAGCCGAACGATAACTATTAGGTGTTGGTAATTGCTGATCAAGTTGTTCAAATTTGCCTTGCCAGTTTTGTTGCGCCCATGTTAATGAGCTAAAAAGCAGGCAGAAAAAACTTAAGATAGGATACTTCATAAAGGGAGGTAAAAATTCAAGGCACAAAATTAAAGAAGACCGGTGGATATAGCCTTCCACCGGTCAATATTTAATCGATGTATCCCGACAAGGGAACGAATACGCAGATTATTTGCCTTTTTTCTTTATTTCGGTAAACTTATCTGGCTGCGCGACTTTTGGGAATACATTGTTTTCAATACTGATGTCGGCTGTTTCCTTTAAAGGATCAATTACTACATTAACCACCTCTTTGTCCTTCGCAAAAACTTTTGTTACGCGGGTTTCATTTAAACGCCAGATTTCAGCAGGCAGTCTTTCAATTTCCTTACTGCCGTCTTTGAAGGTCCATTCAATGATTACAGGCATAATTAAGCCCCCCTGATTGGAAAGGGTGATTTCATAGAAGTTCTTTGTTTCCATTTTTGAAATCATAGCCTTATCATCCACGCGGTTCGCAAACTCGCCATACAGCCGGTTATCGGTTGGCAGTACGCTAAAATATTGAGGGCCTTCGCTAAAATCAGCTGGTTTCTTACCATCATTTTTAGACGCAAGATCCCCTTTGGTGGCTGTCTTTGTTTTGTTCTCCAGCGTTGTTTGGTCTTTGCGAACTTTAAACCATTTCACATCATCCAGGGAAACATCGCAATTATCGGTTGTATAAAACCAGCCACGCCAAAACCAATCCAAATCAACGGCCGAAGCATCCTCCATGGTGCGGAAGAAATCCGCAGGTTTGGGATGCTTAAAAGCCCAACGTTCGGCATATTCTTTAAATGCCTGATCGAATAACTCGGGCCCCATTACCGTTTCGCGTAATATGTTAAGGGCGGTAGCACATTTGGCGTATTGTTCATTTCCAAAATTTTGACGAACCACCGATTCGGAGTTGACCATAAGAGGTCGCTGTAATTCAGGATTGCCTTTCATGTAAGGAACAATATTAGCAGCCGGGCCGCGTCCAATTGGTTTATCCGGATAGTTCTCCACTTCGGTGAGGTACTGAACGAATGTATTTACGCCTTCATCCATCCAGGTCCATTGGCGCTCGTCATTGTTAATAATCATCGGAAAGAAATTGTGCCCCACTTCGTGGATGATAACACCAATCATTCCCCACTTTACCCGATCGGATACTGTGCCATCGGCATTGGGTCTACCAAAGTTGAAGCAGATCATAGGATACTCCATACCCAGCGAAGCGGCATGCACCGAGGTGGCCTGCGGGTACGGATAGTTTATAGAATACTTTGAATAAGTAATAAGCGTGTGCTTAACGGCCATTGTTGACTCCTTTTCCCAAAGTGGATTGCCTTCTTTTGGATAGTAGGACATGGCCAACGGTGTTTTATCACCTACTTTCACAGCCATGGCATCCCAGATAAATTTACGCGAGGTGGCAAAAGCAAAATCCCGGACATTCTCCGCCACAAATCGCCAGGTTTTTTTTGCCGTTGATTTTGACTTTTCGCGTTGAATGGCTTCTTGTTGCGTACAAATAACCACGGGCTTATCGAACGTGGTCTTTGCTTTTTCAAAGCGGGCATATTGTTCTGCGGTAAGAACTTCCTTCAGGTTTTGCACCATGCCGGTTCCACCTACAATATGATCCGCTGGCACAGTAAGATTAACCTGATAATTGCCAAAGGTTAGTGTGAATTCACCCTGTCCTAAAAACTGTTTGTTTTGCCAGCCATTTACATCGTCATACACACACATACGCGGAAACCATTGCGCAATGATGTAGAGGTAATTGTCTTCTTGCGGAAAGTATTCCATACCACTACGACCGTCATTGGGCGTTACGTTTTTCATACGGTCATTTATTTTAAATGACCACTCTACAGAGAATGACATTTTTTGTCCGGCTGCCAGCGCCTTAGGCAAGTCAATCCGCATCATGGTTTGATTGATTGTGTAAGGAAGGGCTTTGCCTGAGGCATCTTTAACCGACTTGATTTTAAATCCACCATCAAAATCATAGAGATCCAGGGTGGCCGCCATTGATTTAGCATCTACGGAGTCACGCACAGAATTGTTAGCAGATTTAATGGTATTGTTTCCTTTCGCGTTAATATTCTGATCGAGTTGTAACCATAAATAGGTTAGCGCATCGGGAGAATTGTTAAAATAGGTTATCACTTCCGAACCCGTAATGCTTTGGTTCTGGTCATTGAGTTCGGCATCAATTACGTAGTCGGCCTGTTGTTGCCAGTACCGGGCGCCAGGCGCGCCCGAAGCAGATCGATATTCGTTTGGTGTTGGCAGTTGCTGATCGAGCTGTTCAAATTTTCCCTGCCAGGTTTGTGCGGCTAAGGGCATAGCAACCACAAGCAGGATGAATGGTAAAATCGATTTATTCATGTGTTTTTATATTTTAATTGATTAGGTCACATGCCTGCATGCCTTAGTGCATTTCGGCATAGGATAATAATTGTTTTCATTTGACATAGAATCTCCAAGCCTTAACATCGAAACAAAGAGCAGGAAGATTTCATATGTTTATTTTTCAAAAATAGACAAATGAGACGGGTCTAATTCGTTTTCTTTTTTAATTCGTCAAACTTGCTGGGTTGAATTACGCGTGGAAAAATATTATCCTCCGCATTAATATCAGCGGTTTCTTTTAACGGATCGATAACTACGTTTACCACTTCTTTATCCTTTTCAAATACCTTGGTAACTTTTGTTTCGTTGATGCGCCAGATTTCCGCGGGCAAGCGCTCAATCTCTTTGCTGCCATCTTTGAAAGTCCACTCAATTATAACAGGCATAACCAATCCGCCTTTGTTGGTTAGGGTTATCTCATAGAAATTCTTATTCTCCATTTTAGCAATCACGGCTTTATCGTCCAGGCGATTGGCAAACTCACCATACAGCCGACTATCGGTTGGAATTACACTGAAATATTGTGGGCCTTGGCTAAAGTCATTGGGTTTTGCATCCCCTTGTTTGGTAGCCAGATCCCCTTTGGTGGCGGACTTGGTTTTGTTTTCTAAAGTAGTTTGATCTTTACGTACTTTAAACCACTTCACTTCATCCAACGTCATATCGCAATTATCGGTTGTATAAAACCAACCTCTCCAAAACCAATCGAGATCAATGGCGGAGGCATCTTCCATAGTACGGAAAAAATCAGCCGGCTTTGGATGTTTAAAGGCCCAACGCTCGGCATACTCTTTAAACGATCTGTCAAAGAGTTCGGGTCCCATAACAGTCTCCCGCAAAATGAACAAAGCTGTTGCTGCTTTCGCATATTGTTCAGCGCCTGATTGAACAACTTGTTCTCCGCTGGTCATTAATGGGCGCATCAGTGCTTTATCGCCTTTCATGTAGGGCACAATGCCGGCCGGCCGGCCACGACTCCAATCCAATTCAGGATACCGCTCAAGTTCAGTGAGTAGTTGAACAAAACTGTCGACACCCTCATCCATCCAGGTAGTTTGGCGTTCGTCACTGTTAATAATCATAGGGAAAAAATTATGTCCTACTTCGTGAATAACAACGCCCAGCATGCGTTGCAAAGTTTGATTGGTGTACGTGCCGTCTTTATTGGGGCGGCCAAAATTGAAACAGATCATGGGATACTCCATACCAATGGAAGCCGCATGTACGGAAGTGGCTTGTGGGTAAGGATAATCGATAGTGTATTTAGAATAAACCTCTAACGTATTTTTTACAGCCAGGGTAGACTCTTTTTCCCATAGCGGATTTCCTTCTTTAGGATAATACGACATGGCCAGGGGAGTTGTAGTGCCAAGTTTTACGGACATGGCATCCCAAATAAACTTGCGTGAGGTAGCGAAGGCAAAGTCGCGCACATTGGAGGCTTCAAATTGCCACGTCTTTTTCTCTTTCGATTTTGTTTTTTCCTTGGCTACAGCTTCTTCCTGTGTAACGATAACGACCGGCTTATCGAAAGTTGTTTTAGCTTTTTCAAATCGCTCAATCTCGGTTTTAGAAAGAACCTGTTGCGGGTTTTTTATCATACCGGTAGCGGCTACCACATGATCGGCCGGAACGGTGATCGAAACTTTATAATCCCCGAAAGGTAAAGTAAACTCCGAACGCCCCAGAAATTGTTTGTTTTGCCAACCCACTACATCATCGTAAACACACATGCGGGGAAAGAACTGCGCGATGGTGTATACATAATTGTCTTCGGCAGGAAAATACTCATACCCACTGCGTCCGCCCTGAAAATTGCGGTCGTTGATATTGTAGGACCAGGCTACCTGAAAACTAAACTGCCCTCCGGGCTTAAGAGGTTGAAGGAGGTCCACCCGCATCATCGTTTTATTAATGATATGTTTTAACGGATTGCCCGATGCGTCTTTAACCGAAGCAATTTTATAACCGCCAGTAAAATCATAAAGGCTAAGTTGTCCGGCCATAGTTTTGGCGGCTACAGAATCGCGAATGGAATTGGTGCTTGTTTTGCCCGTGTTGCTTTCTTTTTCAAAAAGATTTTGA
>JAEUUB010000756.1 GCA_016787745.1 Cyclobacteriaceae bacterium | reverse complement strand
GGTTCCCTTTACCCCGTACGATGCCAAGGGATTATTGAAGACCGCCATTCGCGATAACGATCCGGTTATTTTCATGGAATCGGAACTGATGTATGGCGACAAAGGAGAAGTGCCCACGGAGGAATATTTAATTCCCATTGGCGTGGCCGATATAAAGAAGAGTGGCTCCGATGTTACGATTGTTTCTTTTGGAAAAATTATGAAGGTAGCCCTGGCGGCTGCGCAGGAATTGGAGAAAGAAGGAATCTCGGCCGAAGTAATCGACCTCCGTTCTGTACGCCCTATTGACTACGCAACGGTGGTTGAATCAGTTAAAAAAACCAACCGGTTGGTGGTGGTAGAAGAAGCCTGGCCTTTGTCTTCAATTGCCACGGAAATTACTTACCATGTACAAAAACACGCGTTCGATTACCTGGATGCACCTGTGCACCGCATCAATAGTTTGGATGTACCCCTGCCCTATGCGCCTACATTAATTGAAGCCATATTACCCAATGTTGCCCGCACGGTAAAGGCCGTGAAAGCGGTGATGTACCGGGATTAAAACAGAGTTATATAATTATTAAAGAGGCTGTATCAAAAGTCATCTGGTCATCGCGGGCCTGACCCACGATCCCGTTTTTTAAATAGATGATGGGGTTCCGGCTCAAGGCCGAAATGACATTTCAATCTTATACGACTTTTGATACAGCCTCTTTTGTTTTTGGGTCTGGTCGTTCTGGTTTTCAATATTATGCTCGGATAACTTGGAGGATAGAACCAATGGAATTTATTATTCCTGTAGTACTAGTTATTTTGAATCTGCTTTTCACGAAGACCGATAAAATACCTGCTGGTGTCACCAAATTGAAGTTAGTGACCGTTGTATACACCAGTTTAACGTTACTGTTTGCTTTCATTTCCTTTGTTGTGTTTGGATAATAGATCAACTAACGCCAACACTGTGCATATTTCATTGCGGGGTTCACTTGTTGTGTTGTAGTTTTTGTTTCTTAATTTAGTTCGGTGTCGGGGGACAAGGCGGAGCAGGTCGATTTAACATTGCATTGCGCTCCATTTTTAAAGCCTCCTATTCTCCGCACTGCTTAAACACAAACGTTATGCAACATTTAGTAAAATTCATTCGAGGAACGATATGACATGGAGAAGATTTTTAATTAGTAGTTGCGTAATCCTACTTTTTGGAAATGGTTGCTTGAGGGAGAAAGATATCTACAACAGAAAT
>JAEUUB010000731.1 GCA_016787745.1 Cyclobacteriaceae bacterium | reverse complement strand
TTGCCGGTTTTCTTTTGGCCTTTGCCTTGTCCTCATTTACCATTACCCTGTATTTGACAATTTCGCTTATTAATTTTATTGGCAGCGGTTGGTCAAAAGGAAATTGAATAGTGCCCTTGGAAGTTTCGTATTTTGAGAGCTCCTTTTTGAAAGCGGCAACACCATCTGCTCCCGGGTAAAAGCCAAGATGATTTTTAAAGGCGGCAAAGTGCACCAGGTTTCCATTGAGTTTATAAGTCGGTATCTGATAACTGATTGCTTCTTCAGCTTTGGGGGCCGTTTTGGCAATGGCCTTTCGAATGGTCTGCAATATTTTCTGGACTTCTTTCGGATGGATACTGATATAATCATCGATATCCTTTGGTTGAAATTTCATTCTGTTCATACAAGATTTTTTAAAGTATTATATATTGTCTATTCCGGATTTTCCTGAAAGTGCAGCATCCAGTGATTACCAAATTTATCAATTAAATTGCCGGCCAGCGCACCCCAATAGGTTCTTGCCAGCGGTTGATCTTTTAGTCCACCCGCGGAAAGTTTTTCATAGTACTCTTCAATCTCAGATTTACTGTTGCAATGAAGCATCAGAGCAATTGCATTACCTTTTATTAAGCTTTGCTCCGAGGGTAAATCGGAAGCCATTAAGACCAGATTATCCTTAATTAAAGTAGCGTGAACAATATATCGTTTGTAGACATTCGGCAACCCGGCCATCTGCGGAGAATCGGCTAATGTTTGAAACTTGAGATCGCCTCCCAGACAATTTTTGTAGAAACTCATGGCTTCTCTGCAATTACCTCCAAAAGTTAAATAAGAATTAATCTTCATACCAATGCAAACTTAGCGTGTACAGAATAGATAAAGTGCGTGCAAAAACGACAAACCTGAGGTGCTTTGCGACAGCTTTTTTTTATCTTGGTACTATGAAAAATGTCTTTATCCTGGTTCCTAATTCAAGTGTACTTCAGGCAATTGCGGATCCCCGGTATTTATTTACGACCGTTAATCAATTTCTAGTGCATGCCGGAAAAGAAGCCCTGTTTAACGTTCAGTTGGTTGGCGAGAAGAAAGAAGTATTCCTGAACGAAGGTTTATTCAGTGTTCATACAGACAGACAATTGGACGATTCTTCGCAAGCCGATTTGATTTTCGTGCCGGCCTTGTTTGGCGATCTTACCAAAGCCGTGGCGGCCAATCAGGCGCTTGTACCCTGGATAGTTCAGCAATATAAACGAGGGGCAGAAGTAGCGTCTCTTTGCGTGGGTGCATTCTTACTGGCTTCCACCGGTTTGCTTACAGGTAAAAAGTGTTCAACCCACTGGGGTTTCATTAATGAATTCCGGCAGCTGTATCCCGATGTGGAAGTGGTTGATGGCAGTGTTATTACCGAAGAGAATGGACTGTATTCAAGTGGCGGAGCGAACTCGTATTGGAGCCTGCTGCTTCATCTGGTGGAAAAGTATACCGATCGCGAAACTGCGATTCTTGCTTCCAAGTATTTTGCAGTCGATATCGACAGAACCAATCAGTCTGCTTTTGCCATGTTCACCGGGCAAAAAGCCCATCAGGATGAGGCTGTAAGGAAAGCGCAGGCACACATTGAAAGCAAGGTGACGGAAAAAATTACGGTGGATGAATTGGCAGACCTGGTTTCGGTTGGACGCAGAAGTTTTGAGCGCAGATTTAAGCAAGCCACCCATAATTCGGTACTGGAATACATACAACGTGTGAAAGTAGAAACAGCCAAGCGAAGTTTTGAAACGAGTAAGAAGAATATCAGCGAAGTAATGTTGGATGTTGGCTACACGGACACCAAAGCATTCCGAACGACTTTTAAAAAAGTTACCGGATTAACCCCTGTTGAATATCGGAATAAGTATAATAAGATTACTCTACCATGAGCCTTATCGGTCAGGTAGAGAAAGACTTACTTCAGGCTTAGCATACTTAATTTGATCTCTGTTAATTTTCTTTTGGTATCCAGGGGAAAGTCTCCGTTCATCATCCAATCGTAGTAGGAGGGTTCTTCCTTAAACACCTGAAGTACGGATTTGTTTTTATGCTTCCCGAAATTAAAGGCAACTTCTCCTTTATCGTTGCGTGTCATCCTTCCCGCCAGATCCACCAGGTCGGAAGCAGTTAGTTTATGAAGCACGTCCATGTCGTTTTTTATAGCACCTATCTTTTTTCCCAACCCATCGGTCACCTCCTGATTTTCGTACCGGGCGATCTGAGCATATAAAACTTCCAAAGTCGCCTGGGTATCGGCTTCCGCGGAATGGGCATCGGTCATTTCTTTATCACAGTAAAACTTTAGTGCGGCTGATAGAGATCTTTTCTCCATCAAGTGGAAAATTTTTTGAGCATCGATTAATTTCTTGCGACTATAATCAAACTCTACATCCGCGCGTAAGAATTCTTCCACAAGCATGGGCACGTCAAACTTCAGAATATTAAAGCCGGCCAGATCACAACCTTCAAAGAACCGTGCATATTCTTTGGCTAATTCCTTAAACGTGGGTTTATCTTTTACATCTTCATTCGAAATACCGTGGATGGCTGTTGATTCAGCCGTGATGGGTATGGTTGGATTCACAACATTACTTTTATGAATCATCTCACCATTTGGCATTACCTTAATAACGGCAATCTCTATAATGCGGTCCTGACTGATCGCTACCCCCGTTGTTTCAAGATCAAAAAAGCAAAGCGGAATTTTTAAATTTAATTTCATTGTTGAAGAAAATTGAAGGAGAATTAAGCGGGGTTGTACGTGCCAATGGCATTGTAAAACTGACTGCTGCTAATTCCTATTTTTTTTAGAAGCTCGCGCGATGCCCGTGCGCACTCTAACTGACTGTCGGTATTCAGGGAAACCGGAAATTGTTCGCCTGTGCTGCTAATCAAGTGAACCTTATTATTCTTCTTGCTGTGCTCGAATATCTTGTATCCAATTGATTGAACATCAGGGCGTTCTTTCATTCCAATTTTCTTTAACTGTGGGTTCAATTCGGGATATATTAAGGTGCCGCCCTTGGGTGTGTTGTCGGCCAGTTTTTCCAATGACTCAAGCGGGTTGTTCAATTCGGGATGGGTGAGAATAGCGATATGATGGTTATAGTCAGGAAGTTGGGTATTGGCTTGAATAATTATTATAGGGGCATCCGCGGAAAGTTTGGGCGACTCATGCTCAATAGCGCAATCAAATTTTCGCGCATTGAAATTGAGAACGTGGAGAACCATGGATGCAATTAAACTACTTTGAGCGCCCGTAATTATTATGCGCTGTTTATCAAGACTTTGGTTATATATGTCGGAGGCTTTCAATGCAATTAAAGTTAATTTTTTTGCTTAAAGATAGAGTAAATTGTTTATCGGTTAAATATCCGGACTGTGCAAATATAATTGGGAAGATTTGTCATTATCTGAATCTATTAACAATTACACATGTTTAATTGTAGATAACTTGTTGAGTGTGGTAGAATTCTTAACAGTAGGTTTGTTCCCTTTAAAAGAAACTACGCCCAACAACCACAAAGTATGGAGCAACGATCAACGCCTGTGAGGTTAAGTTCTGCGATGAGCGGAGCCGGAAGCAAATCGAAACTTTTTGCGAGAGACATCTCCGAAAGTTTGGGTAAGCTGCCGCCTCAGGCGCTTGATTTGGAAGAAGCCATTTTGGGTGCGCTCATGCTCGAGAAAAATGCATTGACTGCCGTGGTGGAGTTTTTAAGACCCGAGCATTTCTATTCTGAGCAACATAAAGAAATATATACAGCCATTGTCGATTTGTTTAAAGCTTCTGAGCCTGTAGACATGCGCACGGTGGTGGCACAACTGCGTAAAAGTGCAAAACTCGAATTGGTAGGAGGTGCCTATTACATTGCCGAGTTAACTTCCAAAGTCAGCTCTGCAGCCAACATTGAATATCACGCGCGTATAATTATAGAGTTAGCCATTAAGCGCGACCTGATCCAGATTGCTTCACAGATTCATCACGAATCGTATGAAGACACGACTGATGTTTTTGAATTACTGGATAAAGCCGAGCAGAATATTTTTAAAATCTCGGATTCGAACCTGCGCAAAAACTACGACTCGATGAAGTCGTTGATGTTTCAGGCAACTCAGGAAATTCAGGAGAAGCGAAATCATAAAGATGGCCTTACGGGAATTCCAAGCGGATTCTCCCGGTTGGATCGGGTTACCTCAGGCTGGCAAAAATCTGAATTAATAATTATTGCAGCCCGCCCGGGTATGGGTAAAACAGCTTTTGTAGTTTCTGCATTGCGTAATGCTTCGGTTGATTTTAATTTTCCCGTGGCAATATTCTCTTTAGAGATGGCCTCACTGCAATTAGTGAATAGACTTATTTCTGCGGAAGCAGAACTGGATTCTGAAAAAATCAAGAAGGGGAATCTCGCAGACTTTGAATGGCAACAAATGGTGCACAAAACCAAGCGTCTTTCCAGTGCGCCTATATTTATTGATGATACCCCCGCACTATCCATCCTCGAGTTGCGCGCCAAGTGCCGCAGGCTGAAAGCAGAACACAATATTCAGTTGATTGTGATAGACTATTTGCAATTGATGAAAGGCGAGGCCAGCGGTAATCGCGAGCAGGAGATCGCATCCATATCCCGCGCCTTAAAAGGTATTGCCAAAGAACTGAATGTGCCTGTGATTGCGCTTTCGCAGTTAAGCCGGGGTGTAGAAACGCGGGGTGGTGATAAGCGCCCTCAACTTTCCGACTTGCGCGAATCGGGTTCTATCGAACAGGATGCGGATATTGTAATGTTCCTTTATCGCCCTGAATATTATAAGATTTCGGTGGACGAAGAAGGTATGCCCACGCAGGGAATGGCCGAGGTGATTATTGCCAAGCATAGAAACGGCTCCCTTGAAAATGTGAAACTGAAATTTATTGGCAAATACACTAAGTTTGCCGATTACGATGCACCCGAAGGACTTACTCCTCTCAGCAACATTACCCGCGAAAGCCGGTTAAATACTCTCGGGAATTCTTCAGCACCTCCGCCTGGAGATGGAGACACACCGTTCTGATAAGATGGGCATGTGGAATCGATCGAAAGAAATTTTAAGGTGTACTTTATTCAGTCTTTCTATTCAGAAATTCAATTTGCTTTAGTACCTTCATCACCTGTCATACACTATGAAAGCACTTGTATTAAAGGAGAAGGGAATTATTGAACTGCGGGAAGTTCCAAAACCAATTGTTACAAAGGGTAAAGCCTTAATTCGGGTAAAAGCGGCCGGCCTCAACAGACGGGATGACTGGATTCGGGAAGGGAAGTATCCGAACATAAAATTCGGATGCATCATGGGTTCGGATGGCGCAGGGGTTGTGGAAGAAGTAGGCGATGAGAATGATCAGCCCTGGGTTGGGCAAGAGGTGGTCATTAATCCAAACATTGATTGGGGTTCGGATTTGGAAGTGCAATCAGCGCGGTATACTATT
>JAEUUB010000690.1 GCA_016787745.1 Cyclobacteriaceae bacterium | reverse complement strand
GATTATGGAGATCCGGAAAACAAGCTCGATCCGATTTATAGCGAGAAAAGAATTAGTCGGTATGCCTGGAATGCCGGCAAATTAGGGCGAATCACGCAAGCCAATTTCGCTTTCAGTACGAACTTAAACCCGAAAGGCCAAAAGAGCGACAACTCCACCCGCGAACGAATCGCCCAATCGAACGCCTCGGACACAGACAAAGCCTTTCTGCTTAATAACCCCGATGCCTATGTGGACTTTAACGTTCCCTGGAATTTACGCATCAGTTATAATGTTGATTACAGCCATTTAGAAAATAGTGAGCCAACCATTACCCAGGCCATGCGTTTTAATGGCGACTTATCATTAACCGATAAATGGAAGATTGTTTACAACTCAGGTTTTGATTTCGAGAGTAAAGAATTTACCCAAACGCAGATCAGCATTAACCGCGATCTGCACTGCTGGCAACTGAGTTTGAGTTGGGTTCCGTTTGGCCGATATCAATCCTATAACTTCTCGATTGGTGTTAAATCGGGCATGTTGCGAGACTTAAAGATGGATCGGCAAAGAAATTTCTTTGATAATTAATCCAATAGCTATTTCAACCAGCCTTCAATTTCCTGAAGCGTAGGATTCTGGACGGAATTAAGCTTCAATTTCTTGCGCATGCCTGGTATGTCATTAAATAGCTTGGTTGCCTTTATCTCTTTGAGTTTAGTAACCGTTAAAATTCCCATTTTTTGCAAAATGGGAAGTAACTCAGCCCGAACCCCAATGGCTTCAAAATCGGCATCCGTACTTTCTTCTGTTTTCTTTTCAGGTTTCATTTGCGGAAAGAAAATTACGTCCTGAATAGAGGGTGAGTTTGTCATCACCATCGAGAGACGGTCGATGCCGATTCCCAGCCCGGCTGTAGGCGGCATGCCATACTCTAAAGCGCGGAGGAAATCCTCATCCAAAGTCATGGCTTCTTCATCGCCACGCTTGCCTAATTCCAATTGTTCTTCAAACCGTTCGCGTTGATCGATAGGGTCATTCAATTCCGAGAAGGCATTACAAATTTCTTTGCGATTGCATATGGCCTCAAATCGTTCTACCAGCCCGGGCTTGCTCCGATGCTTCTTTGCCAGGGGCGACATCTCTAAAGGATAATCCGTAATAAAGGTTGGCTGAATTAAATTCAGTTCACATTTCTCTCCAAAAATCTGATCAATCAGTTTGCCCTTGCCCATGGTCGGATCGGCCGGTACATGCAATTTCTTACAAGTATCGCGCAAGGCACCCTCATCCATCTCTGAAATATCAATGCCTGTAAAGTGTTCAATAGCCTCGTACATGGTGAAGCGTTTCCAGGGCCGCTTAAAGTCAATAAGGTTGTCACCCACCTTCACCTCCGTTTTTCCATGCAAGTCAATAGCTACCTTCTCAATCATCTCTTCCACCAGATTCATCATCCAATGGTAATCTTTGTAAGCAACGTAAAGCTC
>JAEUUB010000693.1 GCA_016787745.1 Cyclobacteriaceae bacterium | reverse complement strand
GTTCGGAATTCTGTTGAGCCATAAAATTCGCGGAAGCGTGGAAGAAAATCCTTTTCAATATTATCTAAATGAAATTTATACTCATGCAGCTTGTTGTTACACTTATCACAAAACCAAATCAATCCATCTAGCGTCTCCTGTTCGGGTCGTTTGCATTCAATCACCAATCCAACAGTACCTGCAGGTCGCTCGGGCCGATGCGGAACGCGAGCCGGTAACAAAAACATTTCCCCTTCCTTTATGGGTATATCAACCGCTTTGTTGTCTTCCTGAATACGCACGTTGATATCACCCTCCAGTTGATAAAATAATTCTTCTGTCTCATTAAAGTGGTAATCCTTCCGGGCATTGGGCCCACCGACAATCATTACTATATAATCTCCGGCATCGGCATATAGATTTTTGTTTCCTACCGGAGGTTTTAATAAATCCCGGTTTTCTGCGATCCAGTTTTTTAAATTGAATGGTTTGCGAATAGCCATAGTATAAGGATTAATGCGAATTTGATTTCCAGCGAATCAGTTTAGGAATATTGCGCGTAAAGATACCACTCATAATGCCCGGAATGTGCATCTCTTTAAGTTTACCTTTCACCAATAACTTCATCTCGTCTAAGGTGATATCCGGTTGTGTGAATTTCCCGTCCTTATAACAATGACTGCAATATAAGTTTGACTTGGTTCCATCGGCTTCGGTTCCACCCCCTAAGGCATCGCGCTTTAAGGGCATGCCGCAACTTTGACAGTTTTTATAGCTTGCTTCCATAAATTGCTCACTTTTATATAGGAAAGTTAATGTTCTTTTATCTTTACTAAAAATCATTCTATGAATCTGGATTTAAGCGGAAAAAGAGCGGTAGTTTGTGGTAGTACGCAAGGTATTGGCAAAGCATCGGCTGTGGAGTTGGCCTTATTAGGGGCGACAGTAACTTTGTTGGCACGCAATGAAGAATCACTTAAATCTACGTTAAAAGAGTTGCCCACACCAAGAGCGCAACAGCACAATTATTTAGTGGCTGACTTTGGAAATCCGGATCAACTAAAAGCTGTGATTGAGAAGTTTGTCAGTAATAATACAGTGCATATTCTTATTAATAATACAGGCGGGCCGCCAGCCGGATTAGCGATTGACGCTTCCCCGGAAGATTTTATTAAGGCATTTAATAGTCATCTAATCTGTAATCAACTTTTAGTAAAAGCGGTTGTGCCAGGCATGAAAAAATCGGCTTTTGGAAGAATCATTAATATTATTTCAACCTCGGTTAAAATTCCATTAAAGGGCCTCGGTGTTTCCAATACCATTCGCGGGGCCGTAGCAAACTGGGCAAAAACAATTTCAGTGGAATTGGCTCCCTTTGGGATAACCGTCAACAATGTTTTGCCAGGCTCAACGATGACAGGACGATTGGATTCTTTGATAAAAAGTAAAGCGACAAAGTCTGGGAGAAGTTATGAGGAGGAGAAAAAATTAATGATTGAAGAAGTGCCGGCCGGCCGTATTGGCGAGGCACACGAAGTAGCCGCGGCTGTTGCTTTTCTGGCTACTCCGGCTGCGGCCTATATAAATGGAATTAATGTTCCGGTTGATGGTGGGCGAACCGGAAGTTTGTAAGTTCACAGCGAGTCTATAGTATGTCTGTACCGATACATAAATATATCGTTATTGCCCTTATTTTATCTGTTAAGGTGGGTATGGCTCAACCCGCTATTTTGCTCAAAGACGACTTTAATTCGAATGTCAATGGTTGGTGGACCGGGAGTGCGGAAACTTATTCTATGAAATTAGAAGGCGGTAAGTATGTAATTCACACAAAACAAAAAGACAATGGTCGCTTTGTAACCATAAATCCCTACATGGATACCAAAAAGGATTTTTCGATTGAAGCAACCTTTGTTCAAAAATCTGGCAGCGATAATAATGGATTGGGTTTATTGTGGGGCGATGGGGGCACGGGTAAATACCATGAATTTGTTATTGCCTGTAATGGAAATTATAAAATAAAAAGCCCTGAGAAAGGTGATAAACTTAATCAATGGCTAGTGTACGAAAAAATAAAACCGATAGGCGAACCCAATATGCTAAAGATAGAGCAGAAAAAAGGGCGTTGGTATTATTTTATAAACGGAATGGAGGTTGCCAACACAATAATTTTGCCTTTGTATGGTATGAAAATGGGATTTATCAATTATACGGATATGGTGTTGGAGATTGATAATTTTATTTTCAGACAGGATATAAAAATTAATTTGCCCGCCAATCTTACCTCGGGTCTGGTGAAGGAAAATCTCGGTAAGGAAGTAAATTCTCCGTACGATGACTTAGGCCCACACATCACCACCGATGGCCGGATGATTTTATTTGGTCGCGAACTCTCGCCAGAAAACATAGGGGGAAAAGAAGATGGCGAAGATATCTGGATCACGACCAGCACGGATGGCGTAAATTGGTCGAAAAGCAAAAACATGGGCCCGGTAATTAACGATAAACAAGCCAATAACCTGGCGGCCATCAGCGCAGATAATAACATGTTATTGTTTTGCAGGCTTGATGGATTTCAGGTTCGGAAAAAATCAGAAGATGGCTGGACCAACCCTGAATACTTAAATGTTCGGTTTAAGAACGAATCAAAAAACATGGAAGGCAACCTGACCCCTGACGGGAAGGCTCTTCTGTTTACGGCCAAGCTGAAACAAAACGTTCAGTACAACTCTCATCCTGAAAATAAAGAAAAGGATGTGTATGTAACGGTTCAGGATGGCAAAGGTCTTTGGTCGGAACCAATTAATTTAGGTGCGCAGATCAACACAGCCTACGATGAGATTTCTCCATTTATGGCAGCGGATGGAAGAACGCTTTACTTTGCGAGCAACGGCCGGCCTGGGTACGGTGGGTATGATATTTATATGAGTAAACGCACGGGGGATTCATGGACTGAGTGGAGCGAACCCGTTAATCTTGGTCCTGAAATAAACACTACCGGATTTGATGCATATTACACACTTTCCGCTGCTGCAGATTATGCGTACATGGTGAGTGATCGTAATTCGTTTGGGGCTTCGGATCTGGTGCGTATAAAACTACCGGATGCCATTAAACCCGATCCGGTTGTATTGTTGATAGGCTTAACACTAAACGCAAAAACAAAGGCTCCGGTAAAGGCAGATATTTTTTTCGAAGATTTATCCACCCAAAAGGAAATCGGTGAGGCAATCTCAGACCCGAAGACGGGTTCTTATCGCATTGCTTTAACCAAAGGAAAAAATTACGGCATCCGGGCACAGGCCAAAGGATATTTATCTGTTAATGAAAATCTTGAATTGGCATCCATCGTGCAGTATAAAGAATTACAGAAAGATCTATTTCTTATTCCAATTGAAGCGGGTGAAAGTATAGCTCTGAACAATGTATTTTTTGAACAGAGCCGCGCTGTATTAAAATCACAGTCATTTCCTGAACTGGATCGCCTGGTGGCAATTATGAATGAAAATCCCTCCATTCAGATTGAGTTGAGCGGGCATACAGACAACATTGGAAATAAAAACGCACTTTTAAAGCTTTCGGAAGATCGCGTAGAGGCCGTTAAAACGTATCTGGTTGAAAAAGGAATTAATAAGAGTAGAATTTTAGGTAAAGGATATGGGGGATTAAAACCGATAGCGCCCAACGACACAAATGAAAACCGGCAACGCAATAGACGCGTGGAAGTGATGATCACAAAAAAGTAATTTTGGTATAGCCCATGAAATGAGCATAAACCAGACAGTATCCAACGGAATGTTAATTCCGGCTCTTTAATAGGTATAAGTCTCTCAAATGCGAATTCCATGTGACCATTAAAAATAGAAAGTTAACACATGAATATTCTGAATTATATCAATGGCGAACTGGTTCCTCCGGTTTCAGGAAACTATCTTGAAAATAGTAATCCGGCTGAAGGAAAGGTTTATGGGAATATTCCCGACTCCGACAGTGCCGATGTTACCAAGGCTGTTGAGTCTGCTGGAGTTGCCTTTCCATCATGGTCTGCGATGACACTGGCTAAGCGGGCAAATATCCTTATAAAGATTGCCGATTTGATTGATCGTGATTTGGATAAGTTAGCCTTGGCGGAAAGTACCGATCAGGGTAAACCCCTTAAGCTGGCAAAGTCTGTGGATATTCCCCGTGCCTCGGCTAACCTAAGATTTTACGCAACCGCTTCCATGCATGTTAGTTCAGAGTCGCACCTGATGGAGGGAGAGGCGATTAACTATACCACACAAACTCCTATTGGTGTGGCGGGTTGTATCTCGCCCTGGAACTTGCCCCTATATTTATTTACATGGAAAGTTGCGCCCGCACTGGCTGCCGGCTGTACGGTAGTGGCAAAGCCCTCAGAACTTACGCCAATGACAGCGTTTTTGTTTTCTAAACTTTGCATGGAAGCAGGATTACCGCCTGGAGTATTGAATATTGTTCATGGACTTGGTAACAAGGTGGGGCAGGCCATTGTAGAACATCCCGATGTATCGGTGATTTCATTTACTGGCGGAACTGTTACCGGCAAAAGAATTGCCGCCACGGCAGCGCCCATGTTTAAAAAACTTTCTCTTGAATTAGGAGGCAAAAATCCCAATATCATTTTTGACGATTGTGATTTTGAGCAAGCGGTGAATACATCCCTTCATTCCTCCTTCTCCAATCAGGGAGAAATATGTTTGTGCGGTTCCCGAATTTTGGTTGAGAAAAGTATCTACAAAAAGTTTGTTGATGAATTTGTAAAACGAACCAAAGAACTTGTTGTAGGAGATCCTTTGGAAGAGAAAACCCGCGTGGGGGCATTGGTATCAGAGGCCCACATGGACAAAGTGCTTTCATATATAGAATTGGCTAAAGCAGAGGGCGGAGAAATTATTTGTGGAGGCAAGCAGGTTAGAGTATCGGGCAGATGCGCCAACGGTTATTTTGTAGAGCCTACCGTGATTGTTGGGTTAGACCAACAATGCCGTACCAACCAGGAAGAGATTTTTGGCCCGGTGGTTACTATTATGCCGTTTGATACGGAGAATGAGGCAATTCGTTATGCGAACTCAAATGCTTATGGACTTAGCGCTACCCTTTGGACGGAGAATCTTAAGCGCGCGCATCGGGTGGCACATCAGATTAAGAGTGGAATCATTTGGGTTAACTGTTGGTTGTTGCGCGATTTACGTACTCCGTTTGGAGGCATGAAACAATCGGGAGTGGGTCGCGAGGGCGGTTGGGAAGCCTTGCATTTTTTTACCGAGACAAAGAATGTTTGTATTAAGCTTTGAGCAGAATTTCCAAGTCTGGTCTAACAATTTTCTAGATCGCTCCATTGTGCCAGCCAATGTCCTGTTTAAGAGGCGTGACTTCTTAAAGGATAGACCATGCGCTTATTCTAGATGATGAAAACTCAAATTTCCTATGAGTATTCTCGATATTGACAATATCTTCTTTACCGTGCTGGACTACCCCATGAGTTACGTGGAGTTTTTCGCAGTAGTAGCCGGCTTGGTAGCCGTGGGCTTATCAGCCAAAGCCAACATCTGGAGTTGGCCAATCGGTATCATTAATGTAGTTCTCTCCGCTTTTTTTTATTATCAGATTCAGCTTTACCCGGATATGTTTCTGATGGTATTTTTCTTTGTAACGAATCTGATGGGCTGGTGGCGCTGGGCTAACCCTAAACCCGAAGAAGAGGATCGTAAAAAGGAGTTGAAGGTGAGTTTTATGGAACGGAAACAGTTTGCTTTATTATTCCTGGCGGGGTTGGCAGGA
>JAEUUB010000666.1 GCA_016787745.1 Cyclobacteriaceae bacterium | reverse complement strand
GTGGTTCCTGCTCCCTGAAGGAATCGAATATTACTTTGTAATGTACCCGCGCAATTAATAGTAAGCGTACCCGTCACTGAAATATTCGTATTAGCGGCTTCAGTTATCAGATACGACCACGCATCCGTTCCGCCAGACTTATTTGAATTTAATGTGAGATTACCCGCGAAAGAGGTTGTTTGAGCCGCATGATTGTGGCCAAAATAAATCCGGTAACTACCGTTATTATTGAATGTAGTATTGGCGTTGAATTGATCTGGGTTTCCATTTCCCATTAGCAAGTAACCACTGCCACTGTTGGTAATTGTTGTTACGCCATTGAATATGTTATTACCAATGCTGGCATCATCTACCCCACCTGTTTTTTCAAGAGTCGCAGTTCCACCATAGGTAACCCCATTTGTAAAAATCCTCGGTGCCGAAAAGTTGGCGTTACCCCCAATCGCGGAGTTAGGCCCAACCTGAAGAATCGAAGATCCGGTTAACGGTAAAGTCATTGCTGTTGTTCCTGCTTGTGTAAAATTGCGCAGCAATAAGGTTCCACTTGTAAATCCCGATCCCCCTAGGGCAATCGTATTTCCTGCCGACATGGTTACGGTTCCGTTTCCATTTCCAAACCTCACTCCATCGGTTGAACTGTTAATGGTTACACTGTTCGTAAAAGAAACATCACCATTGTTAGCCACCCAAAAATCACCCGTGTTACTGGCATTCGAATTAAAAATAACAGGACCATTAAAAGTTGTTAAACTTCCGGCATCAAAGCTAATATGAACATCACTCGCGTTTCCTGAGTTATTGAAAGTTGTAGTGCCGTTAAAAGTAGTACTGGACGAACCAAACCGGCTGATTTGAATTCGACTTGCCACATCGGTAGCGCTGGTATTGGTAAAGGTTGCGTTGGCATTAAAAAGGTTGCCGGCATTGTCTTCACCAATCCGAATTCTGTTTCCTCCGGTATTTATAAAGAAAGCGTTGGCGTTCCAGGTATCTCCCGCGTCAGCCGCGTTAGTCCCCATCAGAAAATCACCGCCTTGGTTATTTACGGTCATTATTCCGTTAAATGTATTCCCCCCTCGTGAAGCATCATTTTGGGTTCCCGTTTTTGTAAGGGTTACTGCTTGAAACGTACTTGAATTGAAAATAATAGAAGGTGTTGTTGAAGTAACCGAACCGGCAAATGAGGAAGCAGGTCCAAGTGTTAATGTGGCAGTATTGTTACCTGCCAAATTAATAGTTTGTGGAGTTGCCCCTGATTGGGTTAACCTTGCAATTGACAAATTTCCACAACCAGCCCCTCCAAAACCCGCTACCGTTATGGTTCGGGTATTTGCTAATGTTGAGGTTCCACCATTGGCTCCGAAGGTAATCGCGCCTGTAGAATTGTAGGTTATAGAAATGTTTTGATTGAATTGGGTTCCGGCCGAGGTATATGCAACCTCTAAGGGGCCTGTATTTCCACTTACAAGCGATAAGGTACCATTGAAAATGTCAGGATTAGTTCCTGCAAGTCGAAATTGACTTGTGGAACTGTTGGTGAGGGTTACAGCACTCTGAAATGTATTATTCCCTGTACTTAAATCAGTGTTGTTTGCTGTCTTGGTAACATTAACCGTTCCGTTAAATAATGATCCATTAAAAAATATTCGACCTGTGCTTCCGTTCACATTGGCTCCAAAGGTAGTTCCGTTAAAAGTGGATGTGGCTATTGTGTTGAGTGTCAGAGCCGCAGCACCCCCCCCGTTATTTATGGTTCCGGTAGTGAAGGTATTGGTGCCTGTGGTGGTGAGATTGAATCCGTTTATATCAAGAATCCCGGTATACCCGTTCATGCTAATTCCGGCCACGGTGGGAGCAATATCTAAAGTGCAGTTTCCAAGGCCATTTGCATTAAAAGTTACCAGATCACTTGCCCCTGGTACCGATGCTCCTCCGGCACCCCCCGATGTGGTTGACCAATTGGCAGTGTTGTTCCAATTTGATGGCGTGGATGCTACCCAAAAGCGTTGGGCTAAAGTAGCCTGAGTAGAGAATGTGAGTAAAAAAAGGGTTAACCCGAAAAGTATTGTTTTTTTCATGTATTTGAGCAACTATAATCCGTAAAGTTAGGTTTTATACCCTTAATTGATTCTATGTAACATGCGCTTTATTTTGTTCAATGTAAGATGACCTAACCCTATAATATTGAAAAATAATATCCCGCTGGCGCTCCGTTTTGTTCGGTGGTCATTTCCTAAACTCGAATCGATCTCCCCCTCCTGGGCGGTTAGCTATTTTGAAAAGATTTTCTTCACGCCTATCCGGTATAAGGCAACGGCAAAGGAGCATGCTTGTGAATTACTCGCCAGCAAGAAGACAATCCGTTTTAACGGAAAGGAAATACAAACGTACGAGTGGGGCTATCCAACTCTTCCGTATGTGCTGGTAATTCATGGATGGGCGGGCCGAGCCACTCAATTCAGAAAGTTTGTGCCTGTATTCAATGAAGCAGGTTTTAGAATCTTCGGGTTTGACGGCCCGGCCCATGGCCAATCGGAAGGTAAACGAACTGAGATTTCAGAATTCAGTATGGTTCTGGAAAAAATTATTGAATTGAAAGGAGTGCCGGAAGCAATAATTGCCCATTCTTTTGGGGGTGGTGTTGCCCTGTACTCAATAATGAACGGGCTCCCCGTTACTAAACTTATCAATATTGCAAGTCCAACCATGGCCGATGAGATAATCAAATCGTATTTGAAAGCTATTGGAGGGTCCTGGAAAACGGGTGAGCGGTTTAAACAACTCATATTAAAAAAACACGGAAAGCCATTTGAGGAGTTTACCGCGATGAACTTCGTAAAACACATCACCAACCTTCGCCTTATGTTGGTTCATGATGCTGACGATAGAGATGTTGTAATTGAACAGGCGCAGGAGTTGACGAAAGCTTATCCGCAGGCTTTTCTTTTAACCACACAGGGATTAGGGCATAACCGGATATTGAAAGACGACTCTGTAATCGCGGAATGTCTTAATTTTGTAAGGAATTAGCGATTTAATGTAACTTTAGGGGTTCGAACGCGTCTGCAATAAAACTTTATCAGATTTAGTTACCTCTTAAAGTGCTATTGCAACATTTCATGTCATTTTTGAAACCTTAACACCCAGAAGCAGTAAACGGATAGGAAGTAAGCTTCCTAAGGAATTATCTTAAAACTCGTATCATGACAAACATTATCAAGACCACGCATATCTCCAAAGTTTATAAAATGGGTAATACCATTGTAAATGCCTTGCAGGATATTTCCATTTCCATAGACAAAGGCGAGTATGTGGCCTTTATGGGACCTTCCGGATCGGGAAAATCTACCCTTATGAATATTGTTGGATGTTTAGATACGCCAACTTCAGGTGAATACTGGCTCAATAATCAGCTAGTGAGCGATATGACTGAGAATGAGCTGGCGATGGTTCGAAATAAGGAAATTGGTTTTGTGTTTCAAACCTTTAACCTTTTGCCCAGGGCAACCGCGCTGGACAATGTTGCACTTCCGCTAATTTATGCGGGTTATAGCAAATCCGAGCGTACCGACATGGCTATGGCGGCCTTAGAAAATGTGAGTCTGGGCGATCGCTACCACCACCGACCTAATGAGTTATCGGGTGGCCAGCGCCAGCGTGTAGCCATTGCCCGCGCTTTGGTAAATAATCCATCCATCATACTAGCCGATGAACCAACGGGAAACCTTGACTCAAAAACGTCTTACGATATCATGAACCTTTTTCATGAGCTTCATGAAAAAGGAAACACCATTATTATGGTAACGCACGAAGATGATATTGCCCATTATTCACACCGCATCATTCGCCTGAAGGATGGTTTGATTGAGTGGGATAGGGTGAATGAAAACATCACGCGTGCCGAAGCGGTGGCAGCCCATTAATATATTTTGCATCTTCATGATCTTTGAATACTAACTTAACATGAAGATATACACGAAAACCGGTGACGAAGGAACCACCTCACTTTTTGGAGGAAAGCGGGTATCCAAAGCTGACTTGCGTATTGACGCCTATGGAACCATTGATGAGTTAAACTCATGGATGGGCGTTTTACGAGATCAAAAAATAAATGAATTCAGATCCGAACTTCTTGCTGAGATACAGGATCGCTTATTTACTATCGGCTCCATCCTGGCAACAGAGCCAGAAAACAAAAAAGTAAAGATCCCATCCCTTCTGGAGGCAGATGTTGAATTGTTGGAAAATCAAATGGATGCGATGGATAATCAATTGCCAGCCATGCGTCATTTTGTTTTACCGGGGGGGCACACATCCGTTTCGTTCGGGCATGTTGCCCGCACCGTGTGCCGAAGAGCTGAACGTTTGGTAATCGCACTCGACCAGATTGAAAAAGTAGACTCTCTCGTAATAAAATATTTGAATCGCCTATCTGATTTTTTATTTGTGCTTTGCCGATCTATGGCTCATGAGCTAAAAGCACTCGAGACTCCCTGGAAACCCAGGATGTGATTTCCCAATTTTCTACTAACAGGTGTTAGTCGCCATTTAATTTTAATTGTAACTTGCAGCCTCAATTAATTTCTGGTTACAATGATTGATACTCTTAAAATTTCTGTAAACAAAGTTTTAGAATCCAGGCTTACGTCAACCGATTTATCAAGTGTTCCGTTTGGCACAGTTTATACAGACCACATGTTTCTGGCTGATTTTAAGAATGGCGAATGGGAAAATTCGAGAATTGTTCCCTATGGAAATCTCTCAATAAGTCCGGCTACGCCTGCCTTACACTATGGCCAATCTATTTTTGAAGGCATGAAAGCCTATCCTTCTGAATCGGGCAAGGAGGCGTTGGTATTTCGCCCGCTTGAGAACTGGAAGCGAATGAATATTTCTGCGCATCGTATGTGTATGCCTGCCATCCCTGAAGAACTTTTTATGGAAAGCTTATCTACGTTGATTGATTTGGATCGCGATTGGATACCAAAGTCGGAAGGTAGCTCACTTTACATAAGGCCTGTTCTTTTTTCGGCCGATGAATATATCGGGATTCGGCCTTCCCTGGCGTTTACGTTTATGATCATCTTGAGTCCGGTGGGGCCTTATTATTCCACTCCCGTTAAAGTTAAAATTGAAACGCACTATACGCGCGCGGTAGAGGGTGGAACGGGCTATGCGAAAGCGGGCGGAAATTATGCAGGAGCTATTTATCCAGCCAAACTGGCCCAGGACCAAGGCTACCACCAATTAATATGGACCGATGGAAAAACGCATGAGTATGTGGAGGAGAGTGGTACCATGAATTTAATGTTTGTAATAGATGATGTATTGGTTACTCCCGCTTTAAGTGACTCTATTTTGGCCGGTATAACTCGGAAGAGTGTTTTAGAATTAGCGCACCAGTGGGATATAAAGGTGGAGGAAAGAAAAATTTCGGTGAAAGAGTTGATGGCTGCTCTGGAGCAGGGTAAAGTGCAAGAAGCATTTGGAGCAGGCACAGCAGCCACCATAGCCCATATAGAATTAATCGGTTATGAAGGTAAAAATTATCCACTGCCTCCGGTAGAGAAACGTGCATTCGCCAATAAGGTATTGACGGAACTGGAGAACATTAAACGCGGAAAAAATCCAGATCCCTTAGGCTGGATTTACAGAATTTAAACTTATTTGAAAGCGGGTTTGCCCGCTTTTTTGTTTATTGCCTACCAATATCTTTTACGTGTGAACACAACCCACCGATTAAAATTAATTTTAACAATCCTGATGCTGGTTGGCTTTGTTTCTATAAGCCAAAGTCAGAATCAACTGATTTTACTGAAACGGGGAAACGTGATTGCCCACTTTACGGAAGGTGAGAATATAAAGTGCATTATGAAAGATGACTCGAGGATTGAAGGCGTTGCGATTCGATTTAATGACTTTTCGATTGTTACATTAAATGATACAATTTCTTTTGAGAAAATAGAAAAGATATATGTGAAGGGTAAACGAAAAATGAATACACTTAATAAGGTAGGAACCGTACTGATGATTGCAGGAGTTGGTTATTTCGCTTTAGATCAGATAAATGCTCTGATTGTAGAAGGTCATGAAGGAATTGATAAAAACGTGGTCATTACATCGGTTAGCCTGGCGGGGGTAGGTGCTGCCTTATGCTTTATCAAGAGTCCCTATCAAAAACTTCGGGGTTTGTCTTTACGTACCATTGATCCCACTTCACGGTATTACAAATACGACTAAGTAGCTGTTAATTTTCAATCCAACCCTTACCTTCGCGGCAGAATTTAATCTGATCATGACGACCGAACAATTAAAGGACCTAAAAGCCCGTGTTGCCGCCCTCAGGCGGTATCTTTGACTACGACCGCAAGATTGTAGAAATTGAAGATGAAGAGAGAATTACTCACCAGGCCGATTTCTGGAACAAACCCAAAGAAGCAGAGGTCATTCTAAAAAATATCCGCACCAAAAAAGTATGGACCGATGCGTTTAGTCATGTAAGCAAATTGCTGGATGATCTGGATGTATTAAATGAATTCCACGAAGCGGGCGATGTTAGTGAAGAGGAGTTGGACAAAGATTTTCAAAAGACGGCCAAAGCCATCGAAGAGCTTGAGTTCAAAAAAATGCTTAGCAAAGAGGAGGATCAACTCAGCGCAGTTATTGAAATCAATCCGGGTGCCGGTGGAACCGAAAGTAACGACTGGGCCGATATGCTAAACCGCATGTACATTATGTGGGGTGAAAAAAACGGCTACAAAGTTTCACAAATTGATTACCAGGCAGGGGAAGTGGCTGGTATTAAATCAGCTACCTTAGAGATTGAAGGTCCTTTTGCCTATGGAAAACTCAAATCAGAAATAGGGGTGCACCGGTTGGTGCGCATTTCTCCGTTCGATTCGAATCAACGCAGACACACTTCGTTTGCTTCGATTTTTGTATACCCTAAAGTGGACGACACAATTCAGATCGATGTAAATCCGGCTGATGTGGAAATCCAAACCTCGCGCTCGGGCGGGGCGGGCGGACAGAATGTAAATAAAGTGGAAACTAAAGTTCAACTTACACACAAGCCTACGGGTATCGTTATCGTTTGTCAGGTTGAGCGATCACAGCATGCCAATCGCGAACGGGCCATGCAAATGTTGAAGTCAAAACTTTATCAGCAGGAAATGGAGAAGCGCAATGCTGCACGCGACAAAGTGGAGGCTGGAAAAATGAAAATCGATTTTGGGTCGCAAATCAGAAACTATGTGTTGCATCCGTACAAGTTAGTGAAAGATGCGCGCACCGGTATTGAGAGCCATGATGCGCAAAGTGTACTGGATGGCGATCTTGATGATTTTATAAAAGCGTATTTACTGGAAGATCAGGAGTCATCAACCAAACAATCTTAAATTTAATTTGACTAAAGAGCCCAACGTTTACAACTCTTCTTTCTGGTTTCTGTGTCTTAGCGCCCTGCTTTTTTTCGCGAGTTTTAATATGATCATTCCGGAGTTGCCTGAGTATCTCACACAACTTGGCGGGGCAGAGTACAAAGGACTGATCATTTCACTATTCACTATCACCGCCATGGGTTCACGACCTTTCAGTGGAAAGTTGGCTGATAAAATCGGACGTGTACCTGTGATTATTTTTGGAGCTGTCGTTTGTTTTGTTTGCAGCCTGCTTTACCCCATAATCATTTCACTCACTGGCTTTTTCTTGTTACGACTTGTGCATGGCTTCTCCACCGGCTTTACACCTACGGGAACTACCGCGTATTTGGCCGATATCGTTCCCGCCCATAAAAGGGGTGAAGCTATGGGTTTGTTGGGAACGGCAACCGCAGTTGGAATGGCTGGAGGTCCTGCACTTGGTGGATTAATTGCCAATCGGTTCGGTTTAGATGCCATGTTTTATTGCTCCTCTTTTCTAGCCTTAGTTTCTATTGGAATTCTTTTAACAACGCGCGAAACGCTACAGACTAAAACAAAATTCTCCTTTACTTATTTAAAAGTAAAGCGGGAAGATTTTTTCGAACCTTTGGTGTTGGCTCCTTGCCTGATTATGGTGCTATGCGCTTTTTCTTATGGCGCAGTCTTTACCCTAATTCCAGACTTTGGTCAATTTGTGGGTATAAAAAACAAAGGACTTTTGTTTACATATTTAACAGTGGCGTCATTACTAATACGATTGGTTGCGGGTAAGGCATCCGATCGGTATGGAAGAGTTCCCGTGCTTCGTATAGGTACGCTTGTTATTTTATTGGCTATGCTTGTTATAAGTACTGCGACAACATCACTTCAACTTATTGTAGGGGTTACTCTATATGGTTTTGCTCAAGGTTCCACCTCTCCCACATTGCTTGCATGGGCGACCGACTTAAGTCATGCCGAGTTTAAAGGTCGAGGGATTGCTTCCCTGTATATTTTTATGGAACTCGGGATTGGGTTAGGGGCATTTCTGTCGGGCTTGCTGTATGCGAACAATCCGGAAAGATTTTTTAGTACGTTTTTAATCAGTGGATTGTTAGGTGCACTTGCTTTTGGTTACTTGCTTGTAAGACCACGACCAATCAAACAATGAAAAAATACACACTCTACGCTTTTGTACTCATTAGTATAGCTGAGTTGATCTCGGTAACGTACTCTATTGGGGAACTGAGTTTAGTAGCCAAGCCGTTAATAATGATTGCCCTGGCGGCCTATTATTTCTCGAGGACATCAATCCGAAGTTCCCTGTTTCTTACAGCCTTATTCTTTTGTTGGTTGGGCGATGTGTTGCTCATGTTTGATTATAGAAGCGAGCTATTCTTTATGGCTGGGCTTGGATCCTTTTTAACCGGACACATTTTGTATATTCTCTGCTATCAACGGTTTCGTTTTAGTATTGCCACAAATCCATTACTAGGGCCGCAGAAAATCAGATTTTCACTGCCCATTATTTTAGCTGGCACCGGATTGGTGGTGGTCTTGTATCCAAAGCTGGGTGACTTAACGATGCCGGTTGTAGTTTACGCCCTCGTAATTACGTTTATGGCATTGCAGGCTTTATTTCGCTTTGGGTATACAAGCACTAAAAGTTTTGCCCTTGTATTTTGTGGGGCGCTCTGCTTTATGATTTCAGATTCCTTACTGGCGATTAACAAATTTCTTCAAGCTATTCCCTTTGCCTCCGTATGGATTATGTCAACCTACATGCTTGCACAATATCTTATTGTGGAGGGTGTGATAGCCCATGAAAATAAAAAAGCAGCTCATAATTTCTGAGCTGCCCTTTTTTAAATTCGTAAATCGAATGCGCAATTCTATAACTACATCTTTCTTACTTTTCCACTTCCGCTTGAGTGACTGTTTACCTGACTTGGATTGCCTTTGTAGGTAACGCTGCCGCTACCCGAAATAGTTGCTTCCAACTCGCGTTTTACATTTATCTCAACATCTCCGGAGCCCGAGATCCGAACATCGCATTTTTCTACTTCTAAATTAGCTGCGCGCACTTCGCCTGATCCGCTAATCGTTGTTCTGATTTCGCGGGCTGTGCCACTGGCCATAATTTTTCCAGAGCCAGAAACGTTTACATCCGCCCGCTCAGTAATGTTACCAGCAATTCTAACGTTACCCGAACCACTTACCTTGCTTTCCAGGGCCCGGCAATTTCCCTTAACATAAACATTTCCAGAACCGGATACATTGGCTTCCACCAAGCCATTGGCATCAGCTTCAATTTCAAGATTTCCTGAACCACTTACGTTTAAGTCAAGATCCCCGGTTTTCAGAACGCCTTCGCTCACCGCATCTCCTGATCCGCTTACGCTAATCCCTTCAATATCTTTAACGGTTATGTATACTGTAATTTTATCATCGTCCCAATCCCACATTCGCCAGTTTCTGTTTTCGCGACCGATGCTAAGGCGACCTCCATTTACTTCCGTTTCAATTTTTGAAAGCACTTCTTTATCGCCTTGTAATTCGACTTTTTGAACAGATCCTTGCTTAATGTAGAGTTTACCCGGCACCCGGAAGGCAATTTTTGTAAAGGTGTCGACATTGCGTGTTTCCTTATTTTGTGCCCAAACCAGGCTAAATGCGAAAATCAAGGCTAAGGAGGTGGTTATTAATTTTTTCATAAATGGATATTTAACGGTTCAAGGACAGAGGTAAGGCGAATAGGTTGCCTCTACGACTAAGATTTTTTATCTGACTGCTAATTTTCTTTCTTTAAGACGCAAAATGGTAACTCTCCGTTGCATGAATGTTTTTTCTTTTTTAACTATTAATAAGCCTTCAGAGGGTATCTATAAGGAGTCGGGCAGCAAATTTCTTGCATTTGCCTATCCGGTTAATTCCGAAATGGAAGTAAAAGAGAAAGTTGATTCATTAAAGAAGAAGTATTTTGATGCTACACATCATTGTTTTGCCTGGGTACTCGGAGCCGATAAATCCCGTTTTCGGGCCGTAGATGATGGTGAGCCGAATCACTCAGCGGGCGATCCAATACTCGGGCAGATCCGATCAAAAAATTTGACGAACGTTTTGGTGGTTGTTGTGCGCTACTATGGAGGTACTAAACTTGGCGTTGGGGGTTTAATTCAAGCCAACAAAACTTCCGCGGAAGCGGCATTAAATAATGCCCAAATTCATGAACAGGATGTAACCCAATCTTTAGAACTTCAATTTTCGTATGATGAAAACGCAGAAGTAATGCGGTTGATTAAAGAGTATAATCTTACCTTGGTAAGTCAAAATTTTACCGAAGTCTGTAAACTTAAACTTGAAGTTAAAGTAAGCATGCACAATAAGTTCATAGCTAAACTCAATTTGTTGACAAAGCTGGGTTATACAATTTCCTTTCAGGAAGTGTAAAAACATTTATCTTTCGAGTCCTTATTTAAAAATATGAGCGCGGGAAGGCAGGCAGCCATTGGTTTTATTTTCGTCACCATTCTTATAGATACCATTGGCTTTGGCATTATCATTCCCGTACTTCCCAATCTTATCATTGGGCTAACACACGGTACAACCAGCGAAGCGGCCCGTATTGGAGGTTGGTTAATTTTTGCCTTTGCCATAGTACAATTTTTGTGTGCACCTGTTCTAGGCGGGTTAAGTGATCGGTATGGGCGGAGACCTATCTTATTGGGTTCTCTTTTTGGATTTGGATTGGATTATATTTTTCTCGCCCTGGCACCCACCTTATCATGGTTGTTTTTAGGACGAATAATCGCAGGTGCTTTAGGGGCAAGTTTTACAACAGCCGCGGCCTACATTGCAGATATTAGTCCGCCAGAAAAGCGTGGTCAGAATTTTGGGATGATGGGCGCTGCCTTTGGATTAGGTTTTATTATCGGGCCGGCAATCGGAGGCTTGCTGGGCGCGTATGGTCCCCGCGTTCCGTTTTTGGCAGCGGCAACCCTTAGCTTGCTTAATTGGTTGTACGGATATTTTGTTTTGCCTGAGTCGTTAAAGACTGAAAACCGAAGAGCATTTGATTGGAAGCGTGCTAATCCCGCGGGGTCGTTGCTTAACCTGAAACGTTATCCGGTTGTGTTGGGGCTCGTTGCTTCTTTAATGCTTATATACATTGCTGCTCATGCGATACAAAGTAACTGGTCGTACTACACGATGGAAAAATTTAACTGGGGCCCCGCTATGATTGGAATCTCTTTGGCGGTTGTTGGACTTCTTATCGCGATTGTTCAGGGTGGTTTAATACGAGTTATCATCCCCGCTTGGGGGCAGAAGAATTCTCTGTATGCCGGCCTGGCGTTTTATAGTATGGGGTTTTTTCTGCTCGCTTTGGCTACAGAAAGCTGGATGATGTTTGCCTTTTTAATTCCCTATTGTTTGGGGGGCATTGCCGGCCCCGCTTTGCAGGGAATAATCTCCGGTCAGGTGCCCCCCAACGAACAAGGGGAGTTGCAGGGAGCGTTGACGAGTTTGATGAGTGTCACCTCTATTATTGGTCCTTTG
>JAEUUB010000652.1 GCA_016787745.1 Cyclobacteriaceae bacterium | reverse complement strand
TAAATTTTCATCGTTATGATCAAAGGATATATTCAGTCAAATCAACAACGTTTTTTGGATGAACTTTTTGAATTACTCCGCATTCCATCAGTGAGTGCCGATAGCAAACATAAAAATGATGTCCGCAAAGCTGCCGAATATGTGGCAAAAAAATTAAAAGATGCCGGTGCCGATGCTGTTGAACTCTATGAAACAAAAGGTCATCCTATTGTTTACGGAGAAAAATTAATTGATTCTACGTTGCCTACTGTGTTAGTATACGGCCATTACGATGTTCAGCCTCCTGATCCATTGAATTTATGGACCTCCCCACCTTTTGAACCCGTAGTAAAAGACGGAAAGATTTATGCCCGGGGCTCGTGCGATGACAAGGGTCAGTTTTATATGCACATCAAAGCGTTTGAAGCGATGACCAAACTCAACCAGCTCTCATGCAATATTAAATTCATGATAGAGGGGGAAGAAGAAGTTGGATCTGACAATCTGGGAATTTTTGTTCAACAGAATAAAAGCAAACTGAAGGCCGATGTAATTTTAATTTCGGATACGTCTTTAATTTCATTAAACACGCCTTCTATCACAGTCGGCTTGCGCGGGTTAAGTTATATGGAAGTGGAAGTGACGGGTCCGAACCGCGATTTACATTCCGGGGTGTATGGAGGTGCCGTGGCCAATCCGGCCAATGTACTAAGCCGCATGATTGCCGCCCTGCATGACGAAAAAGGAAGAGTAACTATTCCAGGATTTTACGACAAAGTCGCGGAATTGTCGGCCGCAGAGCGCGAAGCACTTAACCAGGCTCCGTTCGATCTAAACAACTATAAAAAAGAATTAGCTATTGATGACATCCAGGGCGAGAACGGTTACACCACGTTAGAGCGTACCGGCACACGACCCACATTAGATGTTAACGGCATCTGGGGCGGTTATACGGGCGAGGGCGCCAAAACTGTTCTTCCTTCCAAAGCCTACGCAAAAATTTCAATGCGCTTGGTACCGAATCAAAACAACCATGAGATAACCGAATTGTTTACCCGGCATTTTGAATCCCTTGCTCCTAAATCAGTAAAAGTAAAAGTTACGGCTTTACACGGGGGCGAACCTGCCGTAACCCCCACCGACTCAAAAGCTTTT
>JAEUUB010000645.1 GCA_016787745.1 Cyclobacteriaceae bacterium | reverse complement strand
AACATTCAATGAATCTCTAAAGAACAATCCGGATGCAAAGGATTTCATTCAAACCGGGAAAGACCTGATTAAGAAAATTGATCAATGGGAGTCTAATCTTATTGAGCCACGCTCTAAAAACTTTCAGGATGTTATCAACTTCCCGAATAAGTTAAACTCAGAGTTTTTACAGTTACGGGGTGTTGCCGATACCCATGACCCCCGCTTGACCAAAGGTGTGCAAGATCGCTCACACGATGTGCAGGCCGACTGGTCGAAATACAAAACACAGATGAATGAAATTATTCAGAAAGACATCAACAATTACAACCAGATGTTTAAAGAAAAGAATTTACCGGCCGTTATTACAGATACCAAAGAGGTGATTATTAATAACTAAATCCGGTTGGTTGGTATCAGTTAGATTAATTTAATAGCTAATTCCAGAAGATGAGGCTGTATCAAAAGTCACCTGGTCATCGCGTGCGCTTCGGCAAAGGCAGGCACCAACCCGCGATCCCGTTTTTTAAATGGATGATGGGATTCCGGCTCAGGGCCGGAATGAACATTTCAATCTTATTTGACTTTTGATGCAGCCTCATCTTATTTCGCTCTCTCTATGCAATACAATCTTAAATCAAATCATTATTTGGTTCTGCATCCCAACAACACAGCCTCTTTAAACTTTTTATCATTTTTTAGTGTCTCAAAAAATTCACTTACAAACTTTTCGATTCCTTTATAATCCTTCTCATTAAACAAGGATTTATTGTCACTGATCACTTTCATAATTGCCGGTTCCAAGCGAAGGTATTCTTTCCTGGCGTATTGCATTAGCGGTTCGCTTCTGCAAAAACCCCGATACAACCTTTCCTGTACACTGCTGATAGTAAGGGTTTCATTTACGGTAGCATAGGGTGCATTTACCAGTCCAGCCATATCAAAATCGTAGGTAAGCGGAATTTTCTTATTAGCTGTTTGTATAATTTTTACATTGTGTTGCTGAGCCGCTGACCAGTCCGTATTGGCAATCAGGTATTGAAAAAAATCAAAAAGCACGGAAGTGGTGTCACTTAGCGTAAGCGGGTGAATATCCTGCTCCACCACTTTTCCATTAAACCGATGAGCAATTAAATCATCATCCTCAATTAAAAAACTCTTCACCGAATATGTCTTCGGCTTTCCGCTGAGATCCGTAAGTTCCAAATCCACCAACCGGGTATGGAAGAAGTAAGGGGTAATAGGTTCCAGGATTTTATAGCAGAGATACTCCTTCAAGATCAGGTCACTTCCCAATTTCCCTGTTTGGCAAGGGAGCACCAATTTAAAATCCTTGTTGTCTTCAAAAGGCGTACCTTCGCCATCCTTCTTCTTCAGCTTGACCCGGATAGGGGGATAAAAACAATTGTTCCTTCTGAAATTGCCGCGTGCCCGAACTTTGATTGCAATCGAATCATACTTACCAGTATCATTTGTATAGCCGAAATAAGTTGGAAAGTAAACAGAGTCTACCTTTTCCTTCTTCACTTCCTTGAAAGAGAATTTCAAGCTTAACGCGAGAGGTTTCTCGTCCTGAAAAAGGGCAGGTACTTGCTTCTGTTGCGCCTGGCCTGAAATCGTCAAAACCAGCAACAGTAGCGCAAAAGTAAAATGTCTTTTCATGGCTAGTAGTAGTATATCTTAATAATGGCTCTATTCTTCACCAAATCAATCTGTTCTATTGTGGTCTTTTTTATATCAAGCCCGGTACGCACCCGCAAATCTTCCAGCAGCAAAGCATGATGTTCAGGTTTAATATTTTCTATTTTATCGTACTCAACCATTTTTATTTTTTGATTGCGCATCAGTTGGTTGCCATCAACGGCATACACCACGGCCGCTATACCCAGATTTATTCCACAGATTTCAAGGTACGATCCTTTCATAACAGAGTTAATAAGACCTACTGCCATCATTATAAAAAGGTAGGTCATGTCTTTGGTTGTTAACGTTTCTGTTCTAAACCGAAGCAGAGAAAAAGCCGCGAGCAATCCGAAAGCACTGCTTAACGAATTAAATGCTTTGGCTTGTTCAAGCATGTACGAAAGCAAAAAGACAATGAAATTGAGGAGGAAAAAAGTAAAAAAAAGATCGCTTTTGTGGTAGGTCTTGAAGTAGATCACACGAACCACCAAAATCATGAAAACTGTGTTTATCAGCAGTCTGAAAAAGAAGAAATCTGAAACCAGTGTATGTCCGTCCATCTTATAAATATAGAAAAGTGTTTGAATTAAAAGGCTATGCCGCGGGGTTTCCATAGCACGCCTACCTCCTGTTTTAAAAGTTACCCGCTTACGTAAATTCATGCCAGATCGCATTTTATATTTAGTAATTCTGAATCTTAAACTCCTATGACTATGCGCCCCCTATTTGTTGTTGCATTCGTGCTTGTCACACTAACCTCCTATTCACAAAAAAAAGGAACCCCAGCCACTACAGGCCTGACTTTTGATCAATCGTTATACTCGGGCATTAGCTGGCGCGAACTAGGGCCATTTAGAGGGGGTAGATCCGGTACCGTTACAG
>JAEUUB010000625.1 GCA_016787745.1 Cyclobacteriaceae bacterium | reverse complement strand
TTACGATCTAACTTTGTTTTGTATCGGGTATAAAAATCAATTGCTTTATCAAATTGTAATCCGAAATGATAGCTGCTGCCTATCTGATAGTCAAGATCAAACCGAAAGTTTGGATTTTGACGGTATACCCGCATCAGATATTTTACACCTAACTCTTTTTGGATAGTGCGTATATGCATTAACCCGGCTTCTGTGTTCGCTTTTAGATTTGTTGTATCGTAATTGGCGGCAATCACCATCAATTCGCGGGCATCATCTACCGCCTTCGTGCTGGCCATAATCTCAGAGGCCATTTCGTAATATTGTCGCGCCTGTTCTTTATCCTGCTGTTGGGCCATACCTGAACCCCATACGAGTAAAAAAATTAAAAAAATAAGTCCGCGGCCGGCACGATACATGGGTTCACTTTTAGATTATCGCCTTTAAAAACAGAATAATTCCAAGGTATAGGCAAGGTACTAAAAACTCAAGACATCAAAATTTACGATTTGACCCAATAAAGTACCTCAAAATTACATTCTTAACTACTTTGCAGACTTTTACTTGATCTTGAACTATGGAAATCACCTCATCAGAGTTTATCATTAGCAACACCGATATCGAAAGGTGCCCACCACCCAATAAACCAGAATTTGCTTTTATTGGCCGGTCCAATGTGGGCAAGTCCTCTTTAATAAATATGATTACGGGCCGCAAAGATTTAGCGAAAACCTCTTCTACTCCTGGAAAGACACAAACGATAAATCATTTTCTTATTAACAAAGCCTGGTATCTCGTGGATTTGCCAGGCTATGGGTATGCCAGTGTAAGTAAAGGAATGAAACAAAGTTGGGCCGCTATGATCGATTCCTATTTTTCCAAACGGGAAAATCTTTATTGCACATTTATTCTGATTGACTCGCGGCTTGATCCGCAGGCGAAGGATATGGAATTTATTACAAAGTTAGGATCGATGGGAATACCCCTCGCGCTTGTGCTTACTAAAACAGATAAGTTGAAGCAAAGTGAGCTAGGCAAGTCTAAGAACAAATTGGAGAAACGGTTGTTGGAAGATTGGGATGAATTGCCACCCCTGTTCATTACTTCGGCAGAAAAAAAATCCGGACGCAACGCTATTCTCGATTTTATCGAAACTGCGATGCTCGCTGATACGGAAAATGATTAGTTTTGCGCGCTAAATAATTTAATTTATAATGGAATTATCAGAAATCGCATCGATCAGCGGAAAGGGTGGCTTGTTTAAAGTGTTAAAACCGGGTAAGTCGGGGGTATTACTGGAATCGCTCGATGCCGCAAAGACCCGGATCGTTGCCAGCGCAACTCAAAAATTATCGTTGTTAAGTGAGATTTCAATCTACACGCATTCCAAAGAAGGAACAACCGCGCTGCAAGATGTTCTTAAAAAAATACACACTGACTTTAAAGATGATTTGGGTGTGGACGGAAATTCGGACGGTAGCGAATTGAAAGCGTTTTTGAAATCGGTACTTCCGGATTATGATGAAGATCGCGTTTATGTTTCCGATATAAAGAAACTCGTAAAATGGTATGGAATCTTAGTGGAGCACGCGCCCGAAATTTTTACCGAAAAAGCAGGAAAGCCTGACTAGCCAAAACTTTCGGCCTTCTCTACCATTTTCGTTGAGCCCACAAAAAAGGGTGTGCGCTGATGAAGGTCTTTAGGTTTAATTTCTAAAATTCTGTTTTTCCCATCGGTTGCACGACCCCCGGCTTGTTCGGCTAAAAAGGCAAGCGCATTGCATTCGTACATCAATCGTAACTTACCCATCTTGTCTTTGGCGGTTGCCGGATAAATGTAGATACCCCCCTTTAATAAATTCCGATGGAAATCGGCAACCAAAGAACCTATATAACGCGCTGTATAGTTGTTATCCTTACAATATGTAAGGTAAGTCTTCACAGACTCTGAAAAGGAATTTGACAATCCTTCGTTGACCGAATAAATTCTCCCATCCGCAGGAATAGTCATATCCGGATGCGACAACACATACTCACCAAGGGTGCTTTCGTAGGTGAAGCCGTTAACCCCATGGCCGGTAGTATAAACCAACATCGTTGACGAACCATACAAAATGTATCCGGCTGCTACTTGTTCATCTCCGGTTTGTAAAATATCCTGATCCTGGATCGGTTGCCCCACGGGACTCTTTCTACGATAGATGGAAAAGATGGTGCCTATCGAAACATTCACATCAATATTGGAGGAACCATCCAGCGGATCGATAGCGATCACATAGTTTCCATCATTGTTTAAATCAACAAATGACTCCGTCTCCTCCGAAATTAAAGCACAAGCTTCGCCTCCTTTTGTTAAGGCACGTGTAAAACGAATATTTGCCAACACATCCAGTTTTTGCTGTTGCTCGCCTCCTGAGTTTTGCGATCCCATGGGACCCATAATATCAATAAGTCCGGCTTTGTTAACTTCCCGGTTTACCACTTTAGAAGCAAGCGCGATATCGCGCAACAACTGCGACAACTCACCACTGGCATATTGAAACTGATCCTGATTATTTTTAATAAACCGGTCGAGGGCGGTGCCAATGGGCAAGGCTATACGCGAAGCTTCCATGAAATTGCTGATTAAGATGGTCTTTGGCGTGGGGATTACTAAATTCGCCCGCCTAAAGGCTTTTGCAAATATAGTCTTGCTGCCAACTAAACAGTAGTATGAAGGTTTTTAAATTCGGTGGTGCCTCCTTAAAAAATTCGAAAGGTTTCCAAAATGTGGCAGCCCTAATAAAGGAGTATGCAAATGAACCCCTGCTGGTTGTAGTTTCGGCTATTGATAAAACTACCAACGCCCTGGAACGGGTGGTGGCGTTGGCTCAATCTGGAAAAGACTATAGTTCTATTCTTAAAGAAATCTATCTGCAACATAAACAGATCAGTAATGAATTAGGACTGGAAGCAGACATCGTTCACCAAAATTTAGAAACCTTGGTTCAGGCTATAGCAAGTAAAGCCGAGACAAAAGGTGACTATGATTTCGTCTACGACCAGGCGGTTTCACAAGGTGAAATTTTATCTTCCACACTTTTAAGCAGCTACCTACAGGCCAGCAAGTTTCCGGTTCAGTGGATGGATGCCCGTAAGTACGTCCATACGGACGAAACGTATCGGGAAGGCAAAGTGAATTGGACTCAGTCACAAGCCTCCATAGAATCGCTGAAAGAAATCCTTCAAAAGAAAATTATTGTTACGCAGGGTTTTATTGGGGGTACAACACAAAACAATACGACCACCTTAGGACGCGAAGGCTCAGATTTTAGTGCCGCCATTTTTGCTACTTGCCTAAAGGCCAAGTCTGTCACCATTTGGAAGGATGTTCCGGGAGTGATGAGTGCAGACCCTAAACGATTAAAGAACGCGGTGGTATTTGATGAACTCCCTTACCAGGAGGCTGCGGAGATGACGTATTACGGGGCCTCGGTTATCCATCCTAAAACAATAAAGCCTTTAGCCAATGCCAACATTCCGTTATGGGTAAAAAACTTTGATGATCCCACGCTTCCAGGAACCGTTATCCATGATTGCAAAGTAGATAAATTACCACCCCTTATCGTATTTAAAGACAATCAGTGTTTAATCTCGTGTCGGGTAACAGACTACTCTTTTGTGAACGAGCCTCAATTGAATAAGATTTTTGAAACCCTCACGCAAAAAGATGTACGCATTAATGTGATGCAAAATTCGGCTATCTCCTTTTCCTTCTGTGTCGATTTTCGCGAGCCCAAAATCAGCAAGCTGATAGAAGCCCTAAGTAAAAACTTTGAAGTGTATTACAATACGGATCTTACTTTAATAACCGTAAAGAACTACGACACGGCTACCTTTCAACAATACAGGACAATGCCCGGTGTTATGCTCGAGCAATCCTCACGCTCCACGCTACAGGTATTGGTCAGGAATTAGACTTTGATTGAAGCTCATTAATGAATCGGTCTATCGAACGATCCAACATTTCAAAAACATCCTGAAAATCAGTTAACGTTCCATGATAGGGATCGGGCACTTCGCCCAAACCCTTTGGATCATATTCACGCATTAACCGGATTTTATGCTTGTTCTCCTGAGCTGCTGGCAAGCGTTGAATATTAAATTGATTGCTCTTGTCCATAGCAAAAATGTAATCAAACTCCTCCAGATCATCGTTGGATAATTGCCGCGCTGCATGATTAACCTGAACTCCATTTTTCCTCGCTACGGTCAGCGTGCGGTGATCGGCCGGTGCACCAATGTGGTAATCCCCCGTGCCACAGGAATCGCCCTGATATGGAAGACCTCTCTGCTGAACTTTGTGATTGAAAATAGCGGCCGCCATGGGTGACCGGCAAATATTTCCCAGGCAAACAAATAATACCTTCATGCACCAAAATTAC
>JAEUUB010000622.1 GCA_016787745.1 Cyclobacteriaceae bacterium | reverse complement strand
TAAAAGAATTACAGGTAGTAAAGCAAGATCAAACAATACCGTATTAACCTGAATGGTATGCCAGGCAAAAACATGAAACGGAACTTTAAACCAATTGACCACCATAAAAAACCAGGCGGCCGTGCCTATGTAGGCATTTTTGGGTAAGCGTGTTGAAAGCAAATAAATACCCATAACGGAACCGGCCAGATTGCCCACCATGGAAGTAAATCCACCCGCGATACCCATGCCATGAGCAAACCAGGGATTTGTTGGAATTCGGTCTTCCTTTCCCTCCTGCTCCAGCCAGATCATGATTAATACACTTATACCAATGATTATACCCATGATCAATTTAAAAACCTGATCATTAATAGAACTCCCCACAATTGTTCCCAGTACCACACCCACCGCTGCCCACGGGAAAAGTATTTTTAAATGAACCCACGAAGCATGACGATGATAATACACGACCCCCATTACATCGGCCAGCATAAGCATAGGCAATAAAATACCTGTTGACTGTTGTCCGCCAAACACGGTTGCTAAAAGGGGAACCGCCAAAATACCTGTTCCGTGTACACCCGTCTTGGCCATACCAATAAACAAGGCCACCAGCAAAACAACAGAGAAATCGGTAAATGAAAGTGAGTAAGAAAAGAGTGTTATCACGAGCTAGTTGGATACTGGTTGCGGACCTTAGGCTCTAAAAATGAGACTTACTTAACCAACTTCCTAAGCCCGGCATCAATATCAGATTTTGATAACCATTTGCCTCGAATCATAACGCCCGCTACTTTCCTGGAATTGGTAATCTCCGTTAATGGATTGCCATCCATCAATAAAAGATCGGCCACAGCCCCTGGCTTTATTGTTCCTGCATTGCTTATGGAAAGATACTTAGCTACGTTCACTGTCCCGGTTTGTAAAGCCTCGTAGGGTGTTAGTCCTGCATCGACCAAATATTTCAATTCATTGTGCGTTGAAAAACCGGGAACGTTAAATATTTGTGGCGCATCGCAACCCAGAAGAAGTCCCACACCATTTCTCTGACATTCGTAAATAAGCTTTCTTCTCAGCTTAATGAAATTGTCAATCCTGGCTGCGTCATATTGCGGGTTTGCCATCAGATTTTTTTTGCTGTCAATCCATTGATCAACGGTTTGCTTACTCATATACTTACTATCGGGATCGGCCAGAAATACTTCGGGTGTAAATCTGGAGTCAAACCAACGATCGGCCAGCGATTGAGTAGGTACAACCCAGATATTTTTATCCTTGAGTCCTCTCATCAGGTTAGGAATTACCGATTCATCGGCCCGGTCGGCCACGAACATTCCAAACAAACCTGTTTGTTGCTCCACCATGCTTTCAATACCGGGCACCATAGCTTCTACGAATCCATCCATGTGGTCAATAGAGGAATATCCTGCATCAATTGCCCGCCACACCCCTACACCAAACGATACATGGCCTACAAAGGGAATTTCTATTTCATTGGCGGTGGTCGATACCGCGCCAAAGGTTTCTTTGGTTAAGCCTGGATGCAGTTTTAGAAAATCATATCCAGCCGCCTTTTGCTCACGTACCATATCGGAGCCACGCTCGGCTGTTTTTACACTTAATCCATTAAAGGAAGGACCTGTTGTATACAATCGCGGACCTAATATTTCACCGCTATTAATTTTGGACCGAAGCGTTAGATGACTTGGATGACCCAACATGCCCCGAATGGTTGTAATGCCATTGGCCGCAAACAGAAATAATACTTCTTTGTGCGATTCGAGATTATCATTGGGGGGAACATGCGCGTGCATTTCGGCTAACCCCGGCATCAGGTATTTTCCTTTTGCATTTATAATTAATGCATCCTTACTGTATTTTATACTTTTCCCGATGGCTGACACTATTCCGCCCTTCACCAACACCATCTGGTTTTCAAGTACCCGCTCGCTATCCATGGGAATAACGTTCACGGAAGTAAAAACAATTTCCCGTTGGTAAGAATCAATGAGATTCTGGCTATGTAACGTAATCCCCGATAGGGTGAGAAGGAGTGTTAAGAGTTTTGAGTACATAGTCGTTGGTCGTTAGTTATTAGTTCTTTGGTCGATTGTTCATATTATGATACTGGATACTGGATACTGGATAATTGGACAAGAATCAAGAATCCGGTGTCCAGCATCAAGTTCTCAAATATTTCCAGTTTCTGATCTTCCCACCGGCCATCCATTCGAGTGCTGTCTCCATTCGTTTATCGCGGGTGGCTTCTGTCTTAGCCTCTGTAATCCATTCCACATATTCTTTCTTATTGGAATAGCTAAAACCATCAAAGGTTTTCAATGCTGCTTTGTTTGTTTTTAAAGCTTTGATAAAGTAAGGCGGAACAATAAGCTCTTTAGGCTCAACTTTCTTTTTAACTACTTTTGCGCCCGTGTCATTCAAATCGGCTGCTTCCTTTATATAGGCGATTATTACTTTATCCGATGGCAAATCCTTTAGGGATGTAATCTTGCCCAGATGCCCCATGGAGGTCTCACTCTTCGCATTTTTAATCAGGGTTTTGTCCTTCATCAACGCAGCTTTCCAAAACCCAAAGGTGCAATGCTTTTTAAAAGCAGCCATGTTGCACATAATTCCATTGTATTCGAATACAGGAAAGCTCCACTTCATGGTTTCCTCCACCCCGGGGCAAGCTATATGAACCAACTCACGCAAGTGTGTAAGAATTGGAATTGCAAAATCAGCTGACTTCAGAATGTAGGCATCAATCCGCTTGTCTCTTTTACCCATAGCAAAAAGTCTTCAAGAGATTGAAATTACTTATTTTTTGCACGAGAGTAAAATGACTTTTTATGAGCTGTTTAGCTAATCTCAAGCAAATTACTCATACCTCAGGGATTTTACCGGATCGGCCAAAGCCGCTTTAATGGTTTGCAAACTCACAATAACAAGTGTAATGGAGAGGGCTATAATCATGGTGCCCACAAAAAGTAATGGATTAATCGTCATGCGAAACGCAAACGTCTTTAGCCATTCGCTGGCCAGGTACCATGTAAGCGGAAATGCTATTGCATTGGCGATGAGTACCAACAGTAAAAACTCCTTACTTAGCAAACGGGTTATACTAAACACATCGGCTCCTAAAATTTTTCGTACTCCAATCTCTTTGGTGCGAGCAACCACCATAAACGAAACCAGTCCCAACAAACCAATCATGGCAATTACCATGGTTATGCTTGCAAACACTGCAAATACATTTGCGAGTCTTGCCTCGGCCTGATATTGACTTTCAAAATCCTGATTTAAAAAGAAATAGTTAAAATCATAGCCCGGAAAAGTCTTTGTCCATAAATCGCTTAGCGAAGAAATGAGTTGTTGTGTATCGGCTGCCTTGTATTTAATAGCATAGAGGTAACTATTTTGAGGAGCATAGTCCATTGTCATGGGACCAATCTTTTGTTGTAATCCCAACTGATGATAATCTTTCACTACCCCAATCACTTCGCCTTCTGGTGAACCTGAGGGTGATGTAATTCTTTTTCCAATAGCCTCCTCGGGTGAAGCCCAACCAAAATTGGATACGGCTTGTTCATTTAAGATCAGTCCATCGTCTAAATCCTTTTTCCGTTGCAGATCAAATCCTCGACCTGCAATTAATTGCAAGCCCAACACCTCTATATATTTTTCATCCACAGCCATATATTCTACACTAACAGCATCATCACCCGTTTTACCTTCCGGGTATGCAACCTGCCCTACCCAACCCGGATGACCCGGAATGGAATTGGTGTAGGTAACCTCATCCACCATAGCAAGGTCATTAAGCTGCGCCTTGAACGTTTCGAATGCATACCCATTGGAAGATCGAACCCGGGCAGCATTGAGAATAAAAATCTCATCTTTATCAAAACCCAAATTTTGCTTTTGCATATAATCGAGCTGATCGAGCACGATCCAGGTACCTGTTACTAAACCCACTGAAATCACAAATTGAAATACAACCAACGTTCGTCTCAACTGAACACCACGATAACTGGTTTGCATTTTTCCTTTCAACACATCCACAGGTTTTAATGCAGACATCACTAATGCCGGATAGTAACCAGCCAACAAAGAAATCATCACCACTAAAATAATTACACCGCTTACGATAGATACATTAGTCAGAGAAACAAGTTGATAGTTCTTTCCAATTACCTGATTAAAGAAAGGTAAACTGATGCCCACCAGTAAGAAAGCCACCAGTAAAGACAGCACGGTGAGGACAAACGATTCGCCCAGGAATTGCGCGATTAATCCTTTGCGGGAGGAACCTACCACTTTTCTTAGACCCACTTCCCGGGCACGATACACAGATCGGGCCGTAGCCA
>JAEUUB010000585.1 GCA_016787745.1 Cyclobacteriaceae bacterium | reverse complement strand
CCCCACCATCATTGCAGTTATCAGGCTATATTTTAATAAATCTTTCATATTTCTCATGTTAACTTTTTAATTAAAGCCAATATTTACACCAAACGTAAATGTTCTTGACTGGAAGTAGCTGTTTCTTCTATCAATACCAGGAGCCAAAACATCTGCCGAAGCAGGCTGGAACCCACCATTATCCGATGGTCCCGGATCAGCCAACACCGGCTCGGGGTCGATGCCCGAGTAATCGGTAATTACAAATGCATTTTGTACACTGAAATAAGCTCTCAGATTTCTAACTCCTTTAGAGGCCATTGGAAAATTATAGCCCAGGGTGATGTTATCTAACTTAAAGAAACTGGCCTTTTCAACATACAGGGAACTGTATTGCGCTACTGTAAGACCATCTACCGCTTTATCAGTAGTAATCCGGTTATACGAGTTAATAGCTCCTGGATCGATGGGTTCATAGAACGCACGGAAGTTATTTACTAAACTATGACCCACGGCCCCTCTGAAGAAGGCATTCAAGTCCCAGTTTTTAAAGGTTACCTGGTTTGTCCAGCCATATTCCATTTTAGGAATACCATTACCTAATTCCTTAAAGTCACCATCCGGTGCCAGGGCAGATCCTTGCGCTGCCTTAACAACTCCATCGCCATTTAAGTCAGCAAAGATGGGTGATCCAGCCTCATTTCTATCAGTAGTTGCCGGATTATCCACGGTAACTCCTGTGAAAACCGGACCCCAGATCTGACCTAATTTTTCACCCACAGCCACTCGTACCATGTTGGTACCATTTTGACCGGGAGCTCCTAATTCGGCCCGAGTTTGAGCATCTATAATAAAGGATTTTAATTCAGTCGAATAGCTGCTTAGAACCAAGCCCGTATTCCATTTTACTGCCCCTAACTGAATAGCGTCATAATTCAAGGCTAATTCAATACCGTTGGTTTTTAACTCACCGGCATTTTGAGTTTGTCTACCTGAAGGGAAAGTTGCCTGATCTACGGCTACATCCAAAATGAAGTCACTGATATTTCTGGTGTATAGTTCCAAACTTCCTGAAAGTTTCTTTCCTATTCCAAAATCAACACCCAGGTTGATCTCTTCTTTTTGCTCCCACTTTAAATCTTTGTTTCCGTCTCGGGTCTTAGTAACGGCACCACCATTGCTGAACGAATAGCCATACAAGTCTTGTGACAGTCCGGAGTCGTTAGGAAGTGATCCGGTCACTCCGTATCCAACTCTTAACTTAAGAGTATTCATGGCCGGGATATCCATATATCGCAAGAAATCTACTCCTACACCAGCCGCTGGAAAAATACCGTACCGGTTATCCTCACCTAATTTGCTGGCTCCTTCTCTTCTCACGGAAGCATTTACAAAGACACCCTGATCAAACGTGTAATTGAATCGGGCAAAAACCGCTTCGATTTTGTTTTCAGGAGATTTACTGCTGCTAACATTCACCAAACTTGGTAATCCCGATAAAATATCGCCTGCTGTTTCAAGTGCATTGCTTCCAAGCGCATCGCTTGGGAAGTTACCGAGTTGCGTAGTATAGTCCTCAAACTGGCTAACCTGGTAAGAATAACCACCCGTTACATCCAGATTACTCTTGCCGAAAGCTGCATTATACGTTGCATAGGCTTCGAAAAGTGAGAACTTATTGTCTGAAGTATATTTCTGCGCCAAACCACCCCGGTTCAAGCCTCTGAATAGGGAATTGCGGGAATAATACTGTTGGTTAATATTATCCTCGTATTGTTGTGCATAGTTGGCCGTAACAACCAAATTATCCAGGATGCTATAATCCAATTTGAAATTATAGTTCATGGTTTTACGTTTTCCGGTATTGGAATTTTGCTCAAGGATTGCTACCGGGTTAAAGTTGTCAAACAAAATAGCCTGATAATAATCTCCATTATCGAATCTAATGGGAGCTGTTGGGTTAAACAACGCAGCATAACGCAATGCCTCATTAAAAGAGAAATTGCTTTCACGATTGGTTAACGACATGTTCATGTCGATTTTCAATTTGTCATTCAACGCTGAGTGGGTTAAGTTAGCCCGGGTGTTAATCTGATCGAAACCAGACCCCTCTAGAATACCCTCAACATTTCTAAAATTGGTTGATACACGGAAAGAAGTGTGCTCTGTGCTTCCTGAGATTGCCACGTTGTTTACATAGGACATGCCCGTTCTTGTTACCTCATCCTGCCAATCTGTTTCTGATCCCAGGTCATTCCCTCCGGCTGCTTTATACTCGGAGGCAGTCATGCTGGGAAGTGTTCTGAAAGGAGTTGCAGCCGCGGCATACCCGTTATATGTTAAAGAAACACCACCGCCTTTTTTAGAACCCTTTTTAGTGGTTACAATAATAACCCCACTGGAGCCCCGGCTACCATAAATGGCCGCTGCGGAACCGTCCTTTAAAACGTTAACCGATTCAATATCGTTAGGATCTACGTTGTCCAAAGATGCCCCGATAACGCCATCCACAACCACCAGAGGTGCTACATTGGCCCCTACAGTAGAAATACCGCGCAAACGAACGGTTGCACTCGAATTAGGATCGCCTCCTCGGTTATAAACACTAAGCCCGGCAACCTTGCCTTGCAACAATTGAGTAGGATCGTTTACGTTGCCCTGGTTAAAGTCTTTGGAAGTTAACTGAACCACGGCACTGGTAATTTCTTTTTTCTCCTGACTGCCGTATCCCGTAACAACCACTTCGCTCAATGCAGTTACATCCGATTGCAAAGAAACATTCAAAACACTTTGCGATCCAACGCTGACTTCTGTCGTTGCATAGCCCACGAAAGAAAATACTAGCGTAGCATTTGCGCCCACACTAATCCGGTAGTTTCCATCTGAATCAGACACCGTACCATTGGTAGTGCCTTTCTCCAAAATGTTAACACCAGGAATTCCAGAGCCGTCATCGGCCCCTGTCACTTTACCTGAAACGGATTGCTGGGCGAAACTCACAAGAGCTCCAAACACCAGGAACACCGCCAGATACCTGCGAACAAACAGATACAATTTGGTCATACTTAATTGTTTTAGGGTTTTAAATTGTTGTTTTTATTAAGAGTACTTTCAAAATCTATTAGTTAATTGCAAGAATTAACAAAACATAATTTTGAATCTTCAATTATACCCTGAAAATCTTAGTTATCCATACCAAAAGACCTATTTGTTGGACAAAATTTGCGGAAACGGTATCGCAACCGTTTGCGAAAACTCAAATATTTATAAAAAATCGAAATTAAGCACTATTTACAATGAAATTTAATCAGGTTACAATTAAGGACATCGCACGGGAATTAGGCATCTCTCCTTCTACAGTTTCACGCGCTTTGAAGGATCATCCAGACATTAGTGTTGCAACAAAAAAAGCTGTTAATGACTTAGCGGAGAAACTGAACTATCAACCCAACATAGTTGCCTTGAACTTACGCCAAAGAAAGACCAACACAATTGGGGTCATCATTCCTGAAATAGTTCATTTTTTCTTCTCTACGGTTATCAGCGGAATTGAAGATGTAGCCTATACTGCAGGATATAACGTTATTCTAGCTCAGTCCAATGAGTCTTATCAACGTGAAATGACTGACATGAAAGCGTTATTCAATAGCCGGGTGGATGGAATGTTGCTATCTGTATCGCGCGAAACCACCAATTTCGATCACATCGAATCTATCATCTCCAAAGGTGTACCCATTGTGTTTTATGATCGCATGTATAATAGCCCTACCAGCAGTAAAGTGGTGGTGGATGATTATACGGGCGCCAAAGAAGCCGTTAATCACTTAATTGAGCAAGGCTGCAAACGTATTGCACATATTAATGGTGCACCTAACCTGGTTATTAGCATAGATCGTTTCCGGGGGTATGTGGATGCGCTAAAAGAAAATAAAATGGACGTTGATGATAAGCTGATCGTCAATTGTTCCTCCGGTACTTTCGAAGATGGAAAGCGCGCAACCGCCAAACTTCTGGCGTTGAATCCAATTCCCGATGCCATCTTCGCCAATAACGATCCTATGGCCATGGGTTCCATGATGGCCATTAAAGAAAAGGGACATAAGATTCCGCAAGACGTGGCTCTTGTTGGTTTTAGCAATTGGTTTTTTGGAGAGTTGATGGATCCATCCTTGACAACCGTTGATCAACCCGGTTTTGAAATGGGTCAGGAAGCGGCTCGTCTCTTGATCCGGCAAATTGAAATGAAGGAGAAAGACGAGGACTTTGATCCACAACCCGAAACAAAAGTATTGAAGACAAAATTGGTTATCCGAAATTCTTCGCTTAAAAAACAAACCAAGAAAAAATAATAGCATTTACTTTTATTAGTTCCGGTTGTTAAGTTTGGAGGAGCACAGTAGATTTACTTTGTGCAACTCCACCTTTCAACGACTAACGAATGAATCCTTCCGGTCCCACCCTATCTCAACGGCTTGGTGAGTTAACTAAATTTAATAAACATGATTCTGGGATTATGGGTGAAACTACCCATGGAAAATTTAGGGTATCGGTGTATTCCCCTTCCCTCATTCGAATAACTATTACAGACCAAAATCACTTTGAAGATTTTTCCTATTCGATAGTTACCAATCCAAAACCAACCCCGATAGAGATCATCGATACTGCTGAATCCCTAATCGTAAAAACAACGCTCGCCAAATTATGTATTGACAAAAAACCTGTTCGGTTTTCATTGCAAACCAGTGAAGGAAAAATTCTTAACGAAGATGATCCTTTAGGAACTTCTTGGATTGGTGAACAAGTAACTACGTATAAAAAAATTCAGGCCGGAGAAAGATTTATTGGTCTGGGTGAAAAAACCGGGGGGCTGGATCGCAGGGGGAACGCTTATCTTAACTGGAACACAGATGCGTATGCCTATAATAAAGGAACCGATCCGTTGTATTGCTCAACGCCTTTCTACATAGGGATACACAATGGGTTATGTTATGGAATCTTTTTTGACAATACCCATAAAACCTATTTTAATTTTGGAGCCTCGAACAATCGGTTTTCAAGTTTTTCGGCCGATGCCGGAGCCATGGATTATTATCTGATCTATGGAAGTCATGTTGCAGACATCATTAAACAATATACGTACCTGACGGGTCGTATGGAGTTACCTCCACGGTGGAGTCTGGGCTATCAGCAATGCCGTTACAGTTACTATCCAGATAAAGAAGTACTCGCAGTTGCTAAAACTTTTCGCGAAAAAGATATCCCGGCCGATGCCATTGTATTCGATATCCATTATATGGATGCGTATAAAATTTTCACCTGGGATCAAAAAAGATTCCCGGATCCGAAAAGCTTACTGCAAACCCTAAAGGATCTGGGATTTCATACTGTGATCATGTGCGATCCCGGAATAAAAGTGGAGCCAGGGTACGAAGCCTATGAGGATGGGGTGAAGAAAGATGTCTTTTTGAAATATCCTGATGGAGAAAACTATCAAGGGCAAGTATGGCCAGGATGGTGTCATTTTCCGGATTTCACGAATCCAAAAACAAGGGCGTGGTGGGAAACAAAATTTCAGGATTATGTGGACCTGGGTGTGGAAGGTTTTTGGAACGACATGAATGAAATCGCTACCTGGGGAAATGCGCTACCCGAAAACCTTGAATTTGATTTTGAGGGAAACAAGGCGACCATGCGCAAGGGAAGAAATGTTTATGGCTTCCAAATGGCCCGAAGTACCTATGAGGGAACTAAAAAATTATTGAAGGGCAAGCGGCCTTTTAATTTAACCCGCTCCGGCTTTTCAGGTGTTCAACGTTATTCGGCCGTTTGGACAGGAGATAACGTAGCGTACGATGAGCATATGCTGTTGGGGGTTCGGCTGGTTAACAGTATGGGCCTAACGGGAATTGCCTTTGCAGGATACGATGCCGGTGGATTTGTTGGAGAGTCGAATCCCAAACTTTTTGCCCGGTGGATGTCCATCGCATCGCTCTCTCCATTCTTTCGCGCACACACCATGATAAACACACGCGATAGCGAGCCCTGGTCGTACGGAGAGAAGGTGGAGAGTATCTGCCGGAACTATATAAAATTCCGGTATCAGCTATTACCCTATATCTACTCCTTGTTTTACGATGCTTCCAAACGGGGTATGCCCGTGCAGCGAGCGCTGGCTATTGATTACACCCATGATGATCGGGTATACAACGACTTATATCACAATCAATATTTATTTGGTCCAAGTATTCTGGTTGCTCCGGCAACAAGTGAACAGGAATTATTAAAAATATTTTTTCCGCCCGGTAATTGGTATGATTTATATTCGGGTAAAGTCTGGACCGGTAATCAGGAAACAATTATAGAATCCCCTATCCATAAACTTCCCGTATTTATAAAAGCCGGATGTGTATTGCCCATGCAGGCTCCGGCCGCTCACACCGGATTAAATCAAGATGAATTAATCCTTCATATTTATAGCGGCAGCGAGTCCAGCGACTTCATGCTTTACATGGATGATGGCGAAACGTTCGACTACCAAAGCGGTACGTTTGCCAAACGTTTGATCAAATGGATAGGCCCTGAGAATCAGGTACTCTTTTCAAAGACAGAAGGAAGTTTTGCAGTTCCGTATAAAAAAATCAAAGTAGTTATTCATGGCAGCTATCCAAACTCCTTACAATGCAATGGCACAACCTATTCCCTGAGCGAGCAAATGTTCTCCTTTTTTTCACCCTTGGAAAAATACGATCCAATCCATGAGCCAGAAAGTATGGGCGAGGAAAGCGTGAGATTTACTATATTGGATTATTCAGACGATACACTTGATATCCATTGGTGAGATAGCTGCAATGACAAAAATCTTTGCGGTTATTTTTTCATTCCTTCAAAAATCCGTTATTACAAGACTTAATCTCTGTACGTGACATGTTATGACATCAGGCCAACATAAACCCCAACTTAGTTTCTGGCAAATCTGGAATATGAGTTTTGGATTTTTAGGAATCCAATTTGGTTTTGCCTTGCAAAACGCCAACACCAGCCGCATTTTCGAAACCCTGGGTGCCGATACCGCTAATCTGGCTCTATACTGGCTGGCGGCACCGCTCACTGGCCTCATTGTTCAACCGATTATCGGGTACTACAGCGACCGAACCTGGCATCCGCGGTGGGGTCGCAGAAGACCTTTCTTTGCCGTGGGCGCCTTGCTTGCTTCCATTACCTTGTGCCTTATGCCCAACTCACCAACGCTCTGGATGGCCGTGGGTGTACTCTGGATTATGGATGCCTCCATCAACATAAGTATGGAGCCGTTCAGGGCCTTTGTTGGCGATATGCTTCCCCCCTCTCAACGTACTACCGGCTTTGCCATGCAAAGTTTCTTTATTGGCGTGGGCGCGATTGTTGCCTCCTTCCTTCCCAGCATTTTTACAAACTGGTTTCATATTTCCAATGTTGCCGATGAAGCCGGCACACTGCCCGATTCAATCCGATACAGTTATTATATAGGGGCTTTCACGCTCTTTGTTACCGTTATGTGGACGGTATTTTCAACCAAGGAATATCCGCCCACAGAAATGGGCGAAGAAAAATTAAGAAACCGGGAACACCGTAAGATTGATAACGAAGCAAAATATCAGTCGGTCTTTCTTCGAAAGGGTTCCCTTTTTATCTTACTGGGATTGGTTATTTCTGCGATTGTTTTTCTCGCAAAACTTGAAAAAGAACTTTTCATTCTGGGGTTTGGCCTGGTTGCATTTGGTCTCGTTCATGTATTCGCTTCTTCCTACATTCAAAGAGGGAAAGCCTACCTGGGCCT
>JAEUUB010000568.1 GCA_016787745.1 Cyclobacteriaceae bacterium | reverse complement strand
GGAATCGAAAAGAGCAACGATAATCTATCCTTTTCTTTCATTTTAATTGATGAGGAACAGAAGGAACAAAAGGTGTACTATAACGAACCTATGCCCCCCGACTTTGCCCGCTCTGAAAAAGTGGTAGTAATTGGAGGCTACCAAAACAATGCGTTTGTGGCTAACAAAATTCTATTAAAGTGTCCTTCTAAATATCAGGAGGAAAAAATAAATGCCCGTATTTAAGCGATGGGTAAAATATCTCATTCACCGTTCATTCTTAGTTCAGTTCTTTTAACTTCCTAGTAATGCATTATTTCATTGGCGACCTGGGCCACCTGTTTGTAATCGCCTCTTTTGTTACCTCGCTGATTAGTGCGTTTGCTTATTGGAAAGCAAACTCTGTTGGAACAGAAATAAAAGCGCAATGGTTAGCAAATGCGCGGATTGCCTTTTATGTACACACGGCAGCGGTCATCGGAGTTATTGCAAGTCTTTTCACAATTATTTATCAGCACTATTTTGAGTACCACTACGCCTATTCACACTCCTCACTTCATCTGCCTGGCGAATACATGGTCTCTTGCTTTTGGGAAGGTCAGGAGGGCAGTTTTTTACTTTGGATTTTCTGGCAAGCAATAATTGGCCTTTTTCTTATCCGAACCCAGCGAAACTGGGAGGCTCCGGTAATGGTGGTTTTTGGTTTAGTTCAGGCTTTCCTGGCCTCCATGATTTTGGGCGTGGTTATTCCGTTCGTCAACATCAAACTTGGCAGTTCTCCGTTTATCCTTCTCCGCGATGCCATAGAGGATCCCATCTTTTCACTTCAACCCGATTTTATACCAAAAGACGGAAGTGGCTTAAATCCACTCTTACAAAACTATTGGATGGTTATCCATCCTCCTACTTTATTTCTTGGCTTTGCTTTAACCTTGGTGCCGTTTGCTTTTTGCCTGGCAGGCTTGTGGCAGAAAAAATATTCTCAGTGGATAAAGCCTGCGCTCCCCTGGGCCTTGGTAGCAGGGGCCGTGTTAGGACTTGGTATTCTTATGGGTGGATACTGGGCTTATGAAACTTTGAATTTTGGCGGATACTGGAATTGGGATCCTGTGGAAAACGCGGTGTACGTTCCCTGGCTTGTGCTGATTGCCTCCATTCACACCATGATCATATACAAGAATAGCGAGACGGCCTTGAAGAGTTCCATTATATTAAACATTGCTGTCTTCGTTCTTATTCTGTACTCAACCTTTTTAACACGAAGTGGAATTCTGGGTGATGCCTCTGTACACTCATTTACCGATCTGGGGTTGTCAGGACAATTGCTTATTTATCTTTTATTCTTTACGATTGCTGCTATCGGACTTGCCGCTTTTCGTTGGAGAGAAATTCCCTCCTCCGATAAAGAAGCGGCTATTTATTCGAAAGAATTCTGGATTTTTTTAGGAGCAACAACCCTTTGCCTAATGGGGTTTCAGGTACTGTTACCAACCTCTATACCCGTTTATAATAGTTTGATTGAAGCATTTGGTGGTGAATCAAACCTCGCACCTCCGGCCGATCAAATTGGGTTTTACTCCAAGTTTCAACTTTGGTTTGGCGTACTGGTGGCTTTTATTTCGGGTACGGGACAGTTCTTTTGGTGGAAGCGGATGGAGAAAGAAAAATTGAAAGCTGAAATTCTTCCACCGGTTCTTATTTCACTAATTGTTTTCGCACTCATCATAGCTATTTCAAAAGTTTATCAACCCAGTTATGTTATTCTTACTCTGGCTGGCGTTTATCTTATCGTTTCAAACATCAAGGTTTTAGTCTCGGTTATAAAAGTTAATGCTGCCTTATCAGGAGGTGCTTTGGCCCATATAGGCATTGGTATGATGTTGTTGGGTGTAATGTTTTCATCGGGCTATTCTAAGGTGGTGTCCTTAAACAACACAGGCATGTTGATCTCCAAAGATCTTCCTACAGAGTTCAATCGCGACAACCTGCTGCTATTTATCAATGAACCGCGCTCCATGGGTGGATATGAAATAACATATCTGGGGGAGCGGGTTGAACCCAGAAATGTAAAAGGCTACGTTAGCAAAAACGACATTGATCTCACCCTTGATCCTTTTAAAGTTGTTGCCCTTCGCGATATTGAATTTAAGGGGAAGAAAATTTTAAGCGCACAGGATACATTCGAGATTAATCCGGAAAATACATTTTATGAAATTGAATTAAAGAAGGGTGATCACGTAGAAGCACTTCTTTTTCCACGGGTTCAGATCAATCCCGCCATGGGAGGTTTTATCGCATCTCCCGATATTAAAAAGAACCTCGAGCGCGACTTGTATACGCACGTTTCGCTGCCTATGAACCGCGAAGAAGAACCTGAATGGAGCGAAACCGAAGAGGTAACTATTCGAATCAATCAACAGTTTTTCATTAACGATTACGTGGCCATGCTGGAAAGCGTTAATCGCATTTACGAGATTGATGGATTTAATCTGGATGCCGAAGATGTGGCTGTAAAAGCAAGGATCAAAATTAGTGGCGAACGCGATGTGTATTATGCAGAACCTATTTTCCTTATTAAAGATAAGACACAAGTGGGTCGTATTACCGATGAGGTGAATGATTTAGGTGTAAGGATTGCGTTATTGAATATCCATCCGGAAACGAATGAGTTTTCTCTGGCCCTTAATACCCGTCAAAAAGATTGGGTAATAATCAAAGCCATGGAAAAACCGTTCATTAATGTATTATGGCTGGGGACAGGGGTTTTAATGATTGGCTTTTCAATGGCTATGGTCCGCAGATTCAAGGAATTCAAAAAGCAATCCCGCTAAGGACTTAAATATTTAACTTTTTCATTTCTCTTACTGCATATGCGCATGCACGCGCTGTTATGGCCATATAAGTTAATGACGGATTAACACAAGAAGAAGAAGTCATAAAAGATCCATCTGTTATAAAAACATTTTTCACCTCGTGCATCTGGTTATAGCCATTGAGTACTGAAGTTTTTGAATTACGTCCCATACGCGCGCTCCCCATTTCATGATTGGCATTGCCAGGAAAAGAAATGGTGTCATAGGGCTTTACATTTTTATAGCCCGCTGCTTCCAACATTTCTGCCATGGCCAGGGCAGCATCCTGGCGCATTGTTTTTTCATTGTCCTTAAACTCAATGTTTGTTGTTAAAGTCGGTCGACCCCATCTATCTTTCAAATCACTATTGATCGCAATTCTGTTTTCTTCATACGGAAGACACTCTCCAAATGCATTAAATCCAATGGTCCACCCACCGGGGCTTTGTAAATCTTGTTTAAGGTTAGGGCCAATGTCAGAATCAATAGTTCCCCTACCCCAACCCTCACGACTTGCGCCACCCTGATAGCCAAATCCACGGAGGTAATCTTTCCTTTTATCTGCAAGGTTTCTGAATCTTGGAACATAGACTCCATTAGGTCTTCTTCCAAAATAATATTGATCTTCAAATCCATCTACCTGCGCATTCGCTCCAACTCCTTTGTGATGATCCATTATATTACGTCCCACCTGATCACTTCCATTTCCTAAACCAGTCGGAAACCTATTCGATGTGGAGTTGAGTAGAATATAGCCTGTAGCAAGAGTTGAGGCGTTAAGAAAAATAATTCTGGAATAGAACTCAATTACTTCATGGGTCTCCGTATCAACAATCTCAACCCCGGTTGCTTTTCCAAGTTGCTCATCATATAAAACTCTGTTGACAAGTGAGTTTGGCCGCAAAGTAAGGTTTCCCGTTTCAAATGCGGCAGGCAGGGTGCTTGCATTGGTGCTAAAATATGCACCATAGGGGCATCCTCGATGGCATAGATTTCTGTATTGACAAGTTCCTCTTCCCTTCACGGGAGTTGTCAGGTTGGCCGTTCTCCCTATAGTAATTTTCCGATCTGGGTAGCTGACTTTCATTTTGTTTACAAAATCTTGTTCAACACAGTTCATCTCCATAGGAGGCAGAAAATTTCCATCCGGTAAATGTGCAATCCCTTCTGCTTTGCCGCTAATACCAACAAATTTTTCGACATAGTCGTACCAAGGGGCTATGTCTTTGTATCGGATTGGCCAATCCACGGCAATCCCCTCTTTTTTATTTGCTTCAAAGTCAAGGTCGCTCCACCGATAACACTGCCGCGCCCATAAAAGGGATCTTCCCCCCACCACCTCACCACGTATCCAATCAAAACGTTTGATTTCCTTATAAGGATTTTCAAGATCGTTGATATAAAAATGTTTGTTATCACCCCGATAGGAATAATGTCGGCTCTGAACGGGGCAATGTTCTAAATCAGCCTGAGTTAACCTGCCCCCGTTTCCTATTTCCCACAATTCTTTGGTAGCGGTGGGATAATTCGGATGCTCAACATTTTTTCCCCGCTCAAGCATCAATACTTTCAATCCACTTTCGCAGAGCTCTTTTGCAGCCCAACCTCCGCTTATGCCAGAGCCTACAACGATTACATCATACGTATTTTGTGCTTGTGTTTTAAGATTCAGATTCATGAAGCGGCAGTATTTGAATGATAAAATTTCCGAAAAAAATTCTAGTTGAAATAACCTCTTGAATAAATGTATAAAGTAGGGCGGCAAAATCCTGAATAGTCCTTATTTTTGCCCGATTTATCCAAACCACAACCACCAGAAATGCCAAGAGATCGCAGTATTCGCTCCGTACTAATCATAGGTAGCGGCCCTATTATTATTGGTCAAGCCTGTGAATTTGATTATGCAGGCTCACAAGCATCACGTTCTTTACGCGAAGAGGGTATTGAAGTAATCCTGATCAATTCCAACCCAGCTACCATCATGACCGACAAGGTAACGGCCGATCACGTTTACCTGAAGCCTCTGGAGAAGAAATCCATTCGTGAAATTCTGGAAAAACATCATATCGATGCCGTACTTCCTACCATGGGCGGTCAAACAGCCTTAAACCTTTGCATTGACTGCGAAAAAGCCGGCATTTGGGAGAATTATGGGGTTAAGATTATTGGGGTTGACATCAAAGCCATTGAGACGACAGAAGATCGTGAAAAATTCAGATTAAAGATGCTTGAGTTGGGAGTGGGCGTTTGTAAAGGAGCAACCGCCACGTCCTTTCTGCAAGGCAAAGAAATTGCCCAGGAGATTGGTTTCCCTCTAGTGATTCGCCCCTCTTTTACCTTAGGGGGTACCGGTGGAGGATTTGTTGAACGCCCCGAAGATTTTGATGTTGCCCTGAACCGCGGTTTGCACGCTTCGCCAACGCACGAAGTGTTGGTAGAGCAAAGCATTATGGGTTGGAAGGAATATGAACTTGAACTTTTACGGGATGGTGCCGGCAATGTGATCATTATCTGCTCCATTGAGAATTTCGATCCCATGGGAATCCATACGGGCGATTCCATAACAGTGGCCCCAGCCATGACTTTGCCCGATACTGTTTATCAGAATATGCGCGATCTCGCGATAAGAATGATGAACGGAATCGGAAAGTTTGCTGGAGGGTGCAACGTGCAATTTTCCGTGAATCCCGATACGGATGATATTATAGGAATTGAAATTAACCCCCGGGTCTCGCGCTCATCTGCGCTTGCCTCCAAAGCTACGGGGTATCCGATAGCAAAAATTGCAGCCAAGTTGGCGATTGGATATAATCTCGATGAATTAAAGAATGCAATTACTGGTACAACTACCGCTTACTTCGAGCCTGCGCTTGACTACGTGATCGTTAAAATCCCACGCTGGAATTTTGACAAATTTCACGGGGCCGATCGCAAACTGGGCCTTCAAATGAAGTCGGTGGGTGAGGTGATGGGAATCGGCAGAAACTTTCAGGAAGCCTTACAAAAAGCCTGTCAGTCCTTGGAGATCCGAAGAAATGGTTTGGGCGCTGACGGAAAAGAACTAACGGATCAGGCAGATTTGCTTTACAGCCTGAAGAACCCGACCTGGAATCGGCTCTTTCATATTTACGATGCCATGAAACTGGGCATCTCCATGAAGACTATTCTAAATCTAACCAAAATTGATAAATGGTTTTTAGAACAAATTTGGGAACTGATAGAACTGGAAAAGGAAATTGAAAAATATAAACTCGACACACTCCCTGCAGAGTTAATGCGCACGGCCAAAGAAAAAGGGTATGCCGACCGGCAGATTGCACACTTAATCGACTGCAAAGAAAGTGAGGTTCACACCAGACGAAGGGAAATGGGCATCAACCGGGTATATAAAATGGTGGATACCTGTGCCGCGGAATTTGAAGCAAAGACTGCATACTATTATTCAAGTTTTGCAACAGAGAACGAATCTATTGCAAGCAAAAAGAAAAAAATAGTTGTGTTGGGCTCCGGCCCGAACCGGATAGGCCAAGGTATTGAGTTTGATTATTCGTGCGTGCACGGAATTCTTGCCGCTAAAGAAGCGGGATATGAGGCGATCATGATTAATTGCAATCCCGAAACGGTTTCAACGGATTTTGATATTGCCGATAAACTTTATTTCGAGCCCGTTTTCTGGGAGCATCTGTGGGATATCATTCAACATGAAAAACCAGAGGGCGTAATTGTTCAATTGGGTGGCCAAACTGCCTTGAAACTGGCTGAGAAGCTTCACAAGTACGGCATCAAAATCATGGGTACATCTTTTGAAGCCCTTGATCTGGCTGAAGACCGTGGAAGTTTTTCTTCGTTGCTTAAAGATCTGGGAATTCCCTATCCCGAGTTTGGCGTTGCCACCAATGCCGATGAAGCGTTGGAGGTTTCAAAAACCATTGGTTTCCCTTTGCTTGTAAGGCCTTCCTATGTTTTGGGCGGACAGAGCATGAAGATTGTAATCAACGAAAAAGAGTTAGAGAATCACATTCTTGATATCTGGAAACACTTGCCAGAGAATAAGGTTTTGCTTGATCATTTTCTGGATGGTGCTATTGAGGCCGAAGCGGATGCTATCTGCGATGGCGAAGATGTTTATATCATTGGTATTATGCAGCACATTGA
>JAEUUB010000560.1 GCA_016787745.1 Cyclobacteriaceae bacterium | reverse complement strand
TCCTTTCGGGAGATAATATCAACAACCCCCTCCGTTAACCGGTGGTAGCCATTGAGCGTATCCAGTATGATTACCGTATTTTTTAGTTGCCCGATTTTCGCATTCTCCAAAATCAGCACTTCATTTCCTTCGGGGGTGATTTTAGCATCTGCTACAATAATGTAGGGAATTCCACTTACTTTCAGTTGTTGGGTTTTGATGTCGTACTCTGCACGCTCAGCATTAAAACTAAGGGAGTCTAATTCCTTGCGCGTGGTGTAGAAATAGGAATTTTCAATAGGCACATCCGGAGCTTTATTCATCACAATTTTCTGTGTGGTTAAATCCCAACGGGCTTCGGGGATAGATGTTTTAAACTGTGCATACGGAAAATCAATGGCTGCTTCCCCTTCAACCTCAGGACTAATAGTTGCAAAATTCCGTTCGAGATTAAAATTAAGCTTTACATTATTCCCTGCCAGGGCCGGCTTGTCGGGGTTGCCCGTTTTTACCTCAAAGCTTGCATTGCGTGCACCAAATTCTTTTGAAGTAAAGGTCAGTTCTTTAGACCGCACCTCGGAGCCACGGGTAGTTAACCGACCATCGCCTCCCACCCCCGACTTTGAAACTATTAATCTACCATCTAAAGCGGCCGTGCTTTGATATAAACTAAACGGCTCCTTTAGGTTTTTAAAATACATACGGTCTTGCTTGGGCAACCAGTTAAGCTGATAATCCCCCAGTTTGATTTGCGGAAAGTATACCGCCCCAAATTGCTTCTCTTTAATTTCACCCACACTCCCGCGCCCTACTACCGAATCGGGATAAAAAACAAAGTCGCGCGACTCGGCCGATGCTGCCAGGTAATCTATTCGCCCGGTAGCCCGGATGCCCGCGTTATCCAGGGACATACCTCCATATAATTTTCCCTCGCCCTGGTAAAGGGGATACCCTGTAGCCGGCACAGTATGCATAAACCCTAATGATTTGTCGGGCATGGTATATAATTTCTCTTTGAAGCTTGGGAACATACCACTGGACACAAACGTACCCTCAAATTTTATAGAACCCGGATCCGCATCGTTCAAACTATCCAGCTTGAAAGGAGGAACCACAAAAAATACAGATCGGTCATAGGCTCCATTCAACACTTCGCTTCTGTCAAAATAGATTACCCCTCCGGCCGTGGCATCCAGGCGCGGGTAGTTAGGGTACTTTACTTTGCCTGATTTATTATC
>JAEUUB010000541.1 GCA_016787745.1 Cyclobacteriaceae bacterium | reverse complement strand
AAATAAAAAGAACATGCAAAGCACGCTTAGAAAAAGAGAAAAGATACTAAGCATTTGCATGTCGCGAATAAGGCGGAGCCGGATGCGCAGGTTCCGAATCTGATCCTCGATTCGTTTATCGGCTTTGGTATTATAATCCCCGGCCAGTTTGCGAATAAGGCCGGCAATGGCAAGAAAGCGATTTGTATAGGCCAATAGAATTAATGAAACCGTGGGAAACAATAATGCCGGGGTGGTTAAGGTAAGTTCCATAAAATAAAGATTGACCTCAAAGTTAAGCGATCCCAGCCTACTGATTAAAATTGCTCAGTAAATAGTTCAAAATGTTAGTCCGGTTGATTACATTCATCTACCCATTTTGAAAATGTATGGAAAAGAAACCTGTAACCATGGCCACGATGAATCCTACAATGGCCCCTGCCCATAAAGAAATTCCGGGCAATCCTTCGGTGGCAAAGTCCAGCACCCTTAAACTAAATGATCGTTCGAATGGCAAGCCTTTGCGGGTACTTTCCGAAGCGGATTGGAAATTCTGGATAGAGCAAGGATACATTGTTGTCAAAAATGCCGTACCAAAAGAAAATTGCGAGCGCCTGGTAAACCTGCTCTGGGAGTTTGAAGAAAAAGATCCGAACGATCCGTCAACCTGGTACGCGCCACCCCGCGCCACTATGGAAATGAAAGAACTTGTCAATACAGGGATGGTGGAAATTTATAATCATCAGTATTTATGGGACAATCGCTCTGTTCAACGCGTGTACGATGCTTTTGTTGATATCTGGGGAACCGAAAAATTATGGTGCACAATTGATCGCGCCAATCTTAACCTACCCATGCGTCCCGGATTTGAGTATAAGGGTTTTATCCATTGGGATTATGATCCTGAAACAAAACCCCAGAATGTGCAAGGCGTGATTGCCTTGGCCGATCAAATGGATGAAAACATGGGTGGTTTTCAGTGCATACCAGAATTGTATAGAAACTATGATACCTGGAAGTTAACTCAACCGGCCGATCGCGATTATTTTAAACCCGATGTAAGCGGCTTTGAAAAAGTAAAAGTGAAATTAGAAGCCGGTGACCTTTTGATTTTTAATAGTCTGGAACCGCACGGCATTCGTCCCAATAATTCAAAAGATAAAGTGCGCATTGCTCAATACGTTTCTATGATGCCTGCTGAAGAAGAAAACGAAGCGTTGCGTCAATGGCGTATCAATTCCTGGCAGCATCGCATCGCGCCCGAAGGATATGCCTTCCCTGGTGATCCACGCAAGTGGGAACAAACAAAATATAAAACCGCTGAACTAACTGAGCTTGGTAAAAAACTGTTAGGATTAGAGAAGTGGTAAAGTTTTTTTATTTCACCCCTTCCTGCTTTTTATACAACTCGGTCTGTTTCTTCAAAAGAAAATGATGGATTGCTTCCACCTCTTCTTCGCTTAATGAGTTGCTGAAGTTGGCCATTCCATTTTCGGATAAAAGTCCTTTCAACACAATGTCGTTAAACACCTGGTGCTTAGCCAAAACCAATTTGGATAAATCGGGGTGTTGAGAGAAATGTTTATCCCCAAATCCCCCATGGCAGGTTTCGCAATAAGCAACATAAACGGAAGCTCC
>JAEUUB010000527.1 GCA_016787745.1 Cyclobacteriaceae bacterium | reverse complement strand
ACAAACCCTCAAGCCTGGTGAGGTTTCGCAACTTACCTGGAAACTGAATACAGAGGGAAGAAAAGGCACACAAAATAAAGCGATAACAATTTACTCTAATGATCCGCGAAACCCGGTTCAGCGAATAACGCTAAGCGGGTTTATTGAAGAGTAGTTACGCAAAATGATCGGCAATCAAAGACGCAGCATCGCCCCGGCCATACAAGCCTTCTTTTAGTTTAATGATCTTGCCGAAGTTTGCATCAAATAGATTTACGATTTTTTCTTTATCGGCACCTGCTAAAACGTTAACGTCTGCTTCGAGTAATTCAATCCACTCGGTTTGATCGCGTAGGGTAATGCAAAATTTCTCAAAAAAGTAGGCTTCCTTCTGCAAGCCTCCACTGTCAGTAAGAACCATTTTGCAATTTTTGAGCAGCGCGAGCATATCAAAATAGCCAACCGGGTCGATTATGTGTGCATGTAACCGAATGTTCTCATTCGCAAGAAAAGTTTTGGTGCGTGGATGCAAAGGCAGCACAACTTTTACTTTGCTATTAATTTCGTTGAAGGCCGTGCAAATCTCGCGCAAACGATTCGGGTCATTAGTATTTTCTGCCCGATGTAACGTGGCCAGCACGAATGACTGTTGAACAAGATTCTCTTTTTCAAGAATAGTGGAATGGGTTTCAATTTTTGATTTGTAAAATTGAACCGCATCCAACATGACATCGCCTGACAGTACTATTTTACAAGTGAAATTTTTATAACCCTCTGCCTCGAGATTTTTAACAGCTGTAACCGTAGGGCAGAAGAGGGTGGAACTTATCCGATCCGTAAGAATCCGATTTATTTCCTCTGGCATTTTCATTTCATAACTACGAAGCCCCGCTTCAACGTGGGCAACCGGAATGTGCAATTTGGATGCCGCCAAAGATCCCGCAAGGGTTGAGTTTGTATCGCCATAGACAAGTACGTAGTCAGGCTTTTCCACTAGCAAAACTTCTTCGATTTTCTCCAGCATGCGGCCTGTCATGGCACCGTGGTTGAGCCCGCTTATTTCAAGATTATAATCTGGGGTCGGGATCTCCATCTCGTCAAAGAAAACCTGGCTCATGTTCGCATCGAAGTGCTGCCCGGTATGGATAATAACTTCATGCAGGCTCGCTTTTTTAAGAGCCCGCGAAACGGTGGCTGCTTTCACAAACTGAGGCCGCGCACCTAGAATGGTGACAAGTTTCATTTAGGAAAACGCTGGGATTCCCGTAATGTGATTGCCCAGAATCAGCAAATGGATATCGTGCGTTCCTTCATAGGTCAATACCGATTCTAAATTCATCATGTGGCGCATCATCGGGTATTCCCCGGTAATTCCCATTCCACCATGAATTTGTCGCGCTTCACGGGCAATCTCAAGGGCTGTATGAACACTGTTTCTTTTAGCTAAAGAGATTTGTGCAGTAGTGGCTTTCCCTTCATTCATAAGTACCCCCAGTCTCCAATTAAGAAGTTGCGCTTTGGTAATTTCAGTAAGCATTTCCGCCAATTTTTTCTGAACCAATTGAAACGATCCAATAGGTTTTCCAAATTGAATTCTTTCTTTGGCGTACCGTTTTGCAGAATCGTAACAATCCATAGCAGCGCCAAGGGCACCCCAGGCAATTCCGTACCGGGCTGAATCAAGACACATCATAGGGGCTCCTAATCCATTTTTGCCGGGCAGTAAATTCTCTTTCGGAACTTTTACATTATCGAATACCAACTCGCCCGTTGTGCTTGCCCGTAACGACCATTTTCCGTGAGTTTCGGGTGTTGAAAATCCAGCCATACCCCGTTCAACGATAAGCCCGTGTATCCTTCCGGCTTCATTCTTGGCCCAAACAACGGCTACATCAGCCTTGGGCGAATTGGAAATCCACATTTTTGCTCCGTTTAAAACATAGTGATCTCCGGCATCTTTAAAGTTTGTTACCATCCCCCCAGGATTCGATCCATGATCAGGTTCTGTTAAGCCAAAACAACCTAGCCATTCACCGCTCGCCAGTTTGGGTAAATATTTTTTACGCTGGTCTTCATTTCCAAACTTATAGATAGGATACATTACAAGGGAGCCTTGAACTGAAGCCGTAGACCGCATGCCGGAATCGCCTCGTTCAATTTCTTGCATCAGAATTCCGTACGAGATATAATCCAACCCGCCACCGCCATATTGTTGAGGAATGGTAGGACCAAACGCCCCGATTTCACCGAACTTTTTAACAATTTCGTAAGGGAAGTAAGCATTTTGAGCCCAGTCTTCTATGTACGGGGAAATTTCCCGCTTAACAAATTCACGGATCGAGCTGCGGATTAGTTTGTGTTCTTCAGTTAGCAAGTCATCAATGCCATAAAAATCAGGTTGTTCGTATTGATCTTGTTTTAAGGATTTTTTGATTTTGGTTGCGGAGGAGGAATGAGCCGACATAAATATTTTGGTTATTCTGTTGAATGGGTCAAATTTACGCAAGTATTAACAATTCTATGGACAAATCTTCGCTTGACCCAGCGCTCGGTGAGCAGCTAAAAAAACTTCAGCAAAAGTATGCAGTAATGGGGCAGGACCTTTCTTCGTATCTGGATGGCCTGTTGTATTCCGATTATCTTACCTATTGGGATTATATTCATCTCGACACACTTCTAAGTTTACAAAATCCAAAGACACAATTCCCGGATGAAAAGGTGTTTATCATCTACCATCAGATTACTGAATTATATTTTAACCTGATCCTGTGGGAGATTGAACAAATCGCGGATCATAAAAATCTGAGTGAGAAATTTTTCACAGAACGATTAGATCGGATCATTCGGTATTTCCAACTTCTTGAAAATTCCTTCGCTGTTATGGTGGATGGCCTTGAAAAAGAGCAATTTCTGAAATTCAGAATGTCTCTTTTGCCTTCCTCAGGATTTCAGTCCGCTCAGTACCGTCTAATTGAAATTTGCAGCACCGATTTGTCGAACCTGGTTCATGTTGAGTTCCGGGACAAACTAAAGAACAAGAGTGATATAGCGCAGCAAGTCGAGTTTTTATATTGGCGCAGTGGCGCCACCGAATTAGCTTCCGGAAAGAAAACGCTGACACTTCAACAATTTGAACAGAAGTATCTCAAACTCTTTACGGAAACCAGCTCGAAATATCAAGATCGCAATCTTCGTAAGCTGTATAGTACCCATTTCCCCGAATCGAAATCTGTCATTGAAAAACTTCGCGAGTTTGATCAACTATCAAATGTACTTTGGCCTTTGGCGCATATGCGATCCGCAGCCCGATACTTGCATCGCGACCCCGAAGACATTAAAGCTACCGGAGGTACTAATTGGCAAAAGTATTTACCCCCCCGTTTTCAACGGATTATGTTCTTTCCGGAATTGTGGACAGATCAGGAAAAATCAGAGTGGGGCAAGGCTGCAGTTATGAAGGCACTTTATCCTGAAAGGGCTTCATAAAAGAATTCGCTACCTTTACGTTTCCTATTTTTTTTCTATGAAAGCAACGGTAATTATTTATGCGCTGCTGTTTTTTTCTCTGCATGGATTTACTCAGGGTATAACCCGGTATTCGTATCATGATGCTGATAAAAAAAATGTAAAGGAGGTTTATCAGGTTAAAGACACCATTCAAAATATTTTGCATGGTCGTTACATTTCTTACTTTCTTAACGGCCACATAGAATCAAAAGGTCAGTTTGTCAATAACGAGACGTCTGGT
>JAEUUB010000494.1 GCA_016787745.1 Cyclobacteriaceae bacterium | reverse complement strand
CCGTGACTCTAACAAGGGTAAATCGCTTACCAGATCTTTTACCTGATTGATGATAAGCACACCGATCATTACAAAGAAAAGGAAAGACCCGATTAACACCAGGAAAATAGAAAGCGTAGCCGATAATCTTTTTTCGAATCGTTTTACAATAGGTAAAAGTACGATAGCAAGAATAGCTGCAATTAAAACAGGAACTACGATGTCACTGGCTAATATGCACGCGGCAATTATCAGTGCAATAACCACAAATAATTTATAGGTGTAGTCGAGCCTGTCAAAAGTTTTAGTTTGCTTCATGAGCTTACGATTACCGGGTTTACATGTAGATTCTTTTACGCTTGATCAATTGCTTGCAAAATAACAGAACAAGCTTTCTTGATTTCCTGCTCTGTGATGGTAAGGGGCGGAGCAATACGGAAACTATAAGGATGCGATAAAAACCAATAACAAATCACCCCATGTTCCTTGGCGTAATTTACAATATTATTTACCGTTTGTTCTGTATCGAAATCAAAAGCAAAAAGAAGTCCCATTCTTCGCACAGCTTTTATTTTTGGATGTCGCAGCAACTGTTCAAACAACTGTCCTTTGCTTTCTACGGTAGTCAGCAGGTTTTCATTTTCAATTACTTCCAGGGTGGCCAGGGCCGAGGCACAACAAACGGGATTGCCTCCAAAAGTTGTGATGTGACCGAGCATAGGACTGTGTGAGAGCGACTTCATTTTTTCTTCTGAGGAGATAAACGCTCCGATGGGTAAGCCTCCACCAAAAGCTTTTGCCACTGTAAGGATATCGGGTGTAATGCCAAAATGTTCAAAGGCAAATAATTTACCCGTGCGGCCCATGCCACATTGTATTTCGTCAAGAATAAGCAACGCACCGGTTTCATCACATCGACTTCGCAGGGCCTTCATGTAATTCTTGTCAGGTATCCGTACACCGGCATCTCCCTGAATGGTTTCCATAATAACGCAGGCAGTTCGATCTGTTATTTTTTCAAGATCGGTGGGTTTGTTGAAATTCATAAACCGGACGTCAGGCAACAAAGGACGAAAGGCTTGCTTCTTTATTTCATTCCCCGACACACTAAGCGAACCGTGTGTACTTCCATGATAAGACTTGCGACAAGAAATAATTTCAGTCCTGCCGGTATATCGTTTTGCCAGCTTTAAAGCAGCTTCGTTGGCTTCCGTTCCTGAGTTTACAAAGTAGATACAGTTGAGGGAAGGAGGCAGGAGGGACGTTATCTTCTCCGCTAATTTATTGGAGGCACTTTGGATGTACTCACCATACACCATCACATGTAAATGTTTGTCTAGTTGATTCTGAATGGCTTGAATAACATGGGGATGTCTGTGCCCAATGCTGCTTACTCCTATTCCAGAAATGAGATCGATATAACTTTTGCCATCAGGACTATACAGGTAAACACCCTCAGCCCTTTCGATGGCAATCAGAAATGGGTGGGGAGAAGTAGGAGCCAGCGTGTGAAGGAAAGTTTCCCGCGAGTACATGAAACAAATCTACAAACAGGAATCGAATAAAAATGAAAGCCCCTGTAGTTCCCCACAGAGGCTTTACCAAACACCCTGACGATGGGTCAGTTTTTCTGACCTAATTTCTTACTCTTACTGACGTTGATTCTCTATCTTAATAACTGGCTTACTTGATTCACTTGCATTTACAGAAAGTGTAAATAATATTCCTGCCAGCACAAGCCCTATCAAGACCAAAAATTGTTTCATTCTGGTATGTATACTCACGTTCGATAACCCTTTCATAACCATGAATTTAAGTGCTTCAAATTTGCACGTTTACAAGCGAACTATTTTTTCGAATAGGCCCTAAATCATACATCCGTAAATAAATTTGTGTCTCTGATCTCTGTTTTCAAGCGCTCAATTGCGAGTTCTATATAGTTGGTTTTCAGTCAAATAGATTTTTTTTGATTGTCTGCAGATTCAAAATATCAGATTTGTCGTCCTTTTGACCCTTCTATAAATTTTTCTGACCTACTTTACACTTTGTAATAAGAGTAAATGCGAAAATATTGGTCAATAATAGTTTTTTTTCTTGTGCTAAGCGGCTGCATTGGCGTGGATTATCTTGATGATCCGATTGTGGGAGAGAGTATTGAAACGGAGTCACAACCCATTGCTTTGCTTAAAGGAAATTCTTTTCAGGCCACTGCCCGGTATTACAATCAATATGGAATTGAGCAACCTGTCGACCTTGTCTGGGCATCGTCCAGCCCGGTAATAGCATCCGTCAATGGCAATGGGTTAGTAACCGCCAATGCCTCAGGTCAGGCAACCATTGTTGTTTCATTTAATACGATACAATCCTCATTCCAGGTAAATGTTGTATTGGACGAGACCCAGGTAGCAAGCGTTCAAGTTACACTACCAGACCAAACTTCGTTAGCCATTGGCGGAACGAAATCTCTATCGGCAACGGTAAAAAATATTAACGGGCAGCCCTTAATGGGGCGTGCGGTTGAATGGTTTAGTGAGAATACATCCATTGCTTCCGTAGATGATACAGGATTGGTTACCGGATTGGGTATGGGTATGGCAGATATTCACGCTAAGTCAGAGGGTGTGAAAAGCAATGTAATAACCTTTTCGGTTGGAGGGGGCCGGTCTGGTAGTTTTGTAGGTGCCGGTGGTTACACCGCAGTGGGTACGGCTACCTTAAGTTTAATGGATAACAAGTTGATCCTTCAGTTCAGTAATAATTTTCAAACAAGTTTTGCACTCGGAACTTTTGTTTATTTGGCGAACTCA
>JAEUUB010000478.1 GCA_016787745.1 Cyclobacteriaceae bacterium | reverse complement strand
ATCCACAGCTTAAAGTTTTTGCCACGGTAAAAATTAACAAGATCCTTGTAATGGGCGATTATATAATCATTTACAGATGTGCCTGCCAGCAGTTCTTCCCAGGGTACTTCGGTTGTAATCATGGCCGCATCGGCACGTTGTGTCCATAGGTTAAGGGATTGAAAGAACAAGTTCGGATTATCAAACCGAGGAGCTGAGTTTTGAAACCCCATTCGATAGGTCCGCACAACCACTTCTTCCTCCTTGCACGAGATCAAAGCAAATAACATGATAAGGAAACTTGCAGTGCTGATTTTGAAACACAGGTGCATGGCAGGTCGTTGTGATTAAAATCTTATGTTAACTATTCCTGGTTTCCGTTATTTCGAACCCGATCAAAGCTTACCCAATAAACATTTCCAGTTCCGTTTAATGGATTGTTGTAAAAGGATTCAATCTGATTGGCGGTAGCCGGCTTTGTAAAGGTAACCGGAAGTGATGACCGCTCGCTGGTAAAGAACAAAGTTTTTTTATCGGGCGAAACATAGGGACAATAATCTAACCGGTTGGAGTTGAGCTCTTTTAGATTCTTTGCCGGTACCCATTTTCCTTTTGAGTCTTTAACACTCATGTATAAATCACCACGACCGGCATCATCCTTGCGGCCGTATCCGGTAAAGAGAATAAATTGTTCATCCGGATCTACAAATGCATTGAACTCATACCCTTTCGAATTAACGGCTGTATCCAAAGAAACCGGTTTTTCAAAATGATCATTGCGCCAGGCAGCCATAAAAATATCTTCCTTGCCAATGCCGTCCGGGTAAGTGGCAGTAAAATATAAATTGCCCGACTTTGTAATCGATGGGTAGAATTCATCGGTTGCACTATTAATTACCGGCCCAAGATTCTTAGCGCCTGACCAACCCCTTCCGCGTCTTTCAACTACCCAGATATCAAAATCTTTGGGTTCCGATCCCTGCAAGGGCCTGTTGGAGGCAAAGTATAATTTGTTTCCATCGGCACTTAGTGTGGGCTCAAGATCACTAAAGGTGCCTGCAAACGAAACGACTTCGGGTTTAGACCAATTGCCAGCATTATCTTTTTTACTCCATACAATAGTTTGAAAGCTGGATTGAGGCGTTGAAATCGTATAAAATAACTCGGTACCATCCGGTGATAGTGCGAAGTCGCGTTCGTTGATAGATGTAGAAATAAATCCTTCGGCAAAGAGTTTGGGTTCATTGGGAGGATTTTTGAAATCTATTTTTTGCTGAGCAATCGCGGAAAGCGACATAGACGCAAACAGAAGAGTATATAAGTTCATAACCAAGTGGATAGGATTATGAGATAAACGTTATTCTGTCTTCAGGGTTTTGGCAGGATTTTCTTTACTGATTCGATTCATTTGAGAGCCTATTGTGATAGCAACAGTCACCACCATCAGTCCGCTGGCCAGTAGAAACGGTGCCGGTTTGG
>JAEUUB010000408.1 GCA_016787745.1 Cyclobacteriaceae bacterium | reverse complement strand
GGTGTCTGCGCGGCTTGCCCAAAAACTTTTAGGGAAATGAACAGAAATAAGCTAAGTAGTAAGGTATTCTTCTTAAAATTCAACATGATAACGCAAAATCCTGTTCAAACCGCTCAAAACGAGTTCGGGGGCTACAAATATGGGGTGTTTAAGATTGTTTTCAAAAAATGCAGAGTCGCCACCACATAATATCACCTTCATAGCCGGGAATAATTTAAGATACCGGTTAATGATTCCATTAATTTCTTCAACAACTCCATTCAAAACACCGCTTTGGATACATGATTCGGTACTGTTGCCAATTAAAACCGGTTCGTTTACTGGTTTTACCAACGGCAATTTTGCTGTAAACGTATGCATGGCCTCAAATCGCATAGATATACCCGGTGAAATGGCACCTCCCATGTAAATCTTATCCCGGCCTAAAAACTCGTAATTAATGCAGGTGCCAATATCAATTACCAAGCAGTCGTGTCCTGGAAACAATTCAAGGGCACCACAGACCGCGGCAATTCGATCCACACCCAGTGTGTTTGGCGTGGCGTAGTTTAAGGTAATTGGAAGGGGCAGTGCAGCATTTAAAACAATTTGTTTTCCTGTGCTGCGAGTCCATTTTATAATTTCGCTCGCATCATGCTTGACGGAACAAGCGAGAACATGGTTAAAACTATTCTTACTTAAAAAATCTTTCAACATTTCGCTTGCCGTGAAAGTATGTTTTTGAAGTAAGGAGGCTTCTTCAAAAACACCAATTTTGAAACGCGTGTTTCCAGAATCAATAACCAGGTTCATAAATTTTCAAGAAGTCTCAAAAATAAGAAAACTACTTCCATCAGCGATTTAAATATCTTTGACACCTAAAGACTAAAGGATGAAGGATTTATTGGAAAAGTTTGAAAACAAACGACCCGAAATTGTTTTTGAGTGGAAAGATAGCGAGACAGAAGCTGAAGGTTGGGTGGTTATCAATTCTCTTCGCGGAGGGGCTGCCGGTGGTGGTACCCGAATGCGTTCGGGACTTGACAAACGGGAAGTAGAATCACTGGCCAAAACCATGGAGATAAAATTCACCGTATCGGGCCCTCCCATTGGGGGTGCTAAATCCGGAATCAATTTCGATCCTAATGACCCGCGCAAGGAAGGTGTGCTTCATCGTTGGTATGCTGCGGTAATGCCTTTACTTAAATATTATTATGGTACAGGTGGAGATCTGAATGTTGACGAAATTCATGAAGTGATTCCGCATACCGAAGATGTAGGCATCTGGCATCCGCAAGAAGGAGTATTTACAGGGCATTATAAGCCAACCGAACCTCAAAAAGTAAATAGGATTGGACAATTACGACAGGGGGTAATTAAATTAATTGAAGACAATAAGTACACACCGGCCCTGCAAAAAAAATATACAGTGGCAGATATGTGTACTGGTTTTGGGGTGGCGGAAGCGGTGAAACATTATTACAACTTATGGGGCGGCCA